>JAVHSE010000020.1:0-4705 GCA_036172015.1 Patescibacteria group bacterium
TTTGAAGATAATTTATAATAACCTCATTTGATAATGAGCCTCTTTGTGCTTTTGATAAGATTAAAACTTGCTCTTTTTCCTTTTGAAGTTGTATTTGTTGTTCTGGAGAAAGAGTTAGTTTTTGTCTTTCTGGTTTATTTTGTGAATTTTGTTGTGGTATTTCTGCCATAAAATAAAAAATATGATAAATTTATCTCATTTTATCATATTTTTTAAAGTTTTGCAATGAAATGATGTCAAACCCCCATCTTTGTTTATGATTTCATTTTCATTTTTATGTTTTTTGATAAATAAACTTGATTATTATACTTCCATAGTTGGTTATAGAATAAAACAAAAAATACAAGAAATATTTATAATAAAGTTTTTTGCCTTAAAATTCAAAGAAAATAGTGGGAAAAACACTCAAAAAATAAAAGTCAATATAAAATATATCATTTTTATTTTACAAAAATTAAATACTATATATAGTATTTTCGTATTAAATTAATACTATATATTTATTTGATTTTATTTCTAATTATGGCTATTTTTAAAGTAAAAAAAAGAAATGGAAGTATTGTTTCATTTGATAATGAAAAAATTAGAAAAGCTATAAAAAGTGCAATTGTTGCAGCTTGATGAAATGATTTTTCTTGATTAGATAATATTTTATCTGATATTATAAAAAATATTGAAAAATTATGAGTGACTATTCCTGAAATTGAAACTGTTCAAGATGTAGTTGAAGAAACTTTAATTAAAGAAGGTCATAATACTGTTGCTAAAAAATATATTTTATACCGAGAACAAAGGAGATTAAATAGAGAATGACAAAAAGTAACAATAGAGGTTTGAAATACTATGGAGGAATATTTAAATAAATCTGATTGGAGAGTAAATGCGAATGCAAATTCTGGATATTCTCTTGGTTGACTTATACTCAATACTTCTGGTAAAGTAACTGCTAATTATTGGCTTTCTCATATTTACCCCGAAGAAATTTGAGCTTTACATAGAAATTGAGATTATCATATCCATGATTTAGATATGTTTTGCTGATATTGTGCTGGATGGAGTTTAAGACAGTTGCTTGAATTATGATTTAATTGATTATCAAACAGAATTGAATCAGCTCCAGCTAAAAATCTTCAAGCAGTGGTAAATCAAATGATAAACTTTTTAGGAACTCTGCAAAATGAATGGGCTTGAGCTCAAGCTTTTTCTAGTTTTGATACATATTTAGCCCCTTTTGTTCATAAATATAAAGAATCTTTAGAAAAAGAATTTGAGCAATTATGAATGAAATTTGAAAATGAAAAAGCAAAGAAAGATTATATTTATAAAAAAACTTATACATATGTGTATCAACAAATGCAGAACTTTGTATTTGGTTTAAATGTACCAAGTAGATGGTGAACTCAAACTCCTTTTACCAATATAACTCTTGATTTACATTGCCCTGAAGATTTAAAAGATAAAGCATTATTTTTAGGTTGAGTGAATGCTTGATATTATGAAAAGAAATTTTGAGAACTTCAAGATGAAATGGATATTATAAATAAGGCTTTAGTTGAAGTGTATATTCATTGAGATGCAAAATGAAATGTATTTACTTTTCCAATTCCAACTTACAATATAACTGAAGATTTTGATCGGAATAATGAAATAGTTGACGGAATTTTTGAAATGACTGCAAAATATTGAATTCCTTATTTCCAAAATTTTGTTTGAAGTCAATTTAAAAAAGTAAAAGATGAAAGTTGAAATATTATAAAAGTGAGAAATCCAGATGCTTACACTCCATGAGCAGTGAGAAGTATGTGTTGTAGATTACAACTTAATTTAAATGAATTATTAAAAAGATGAAACTGATTATTTTGATCAGCTGAAATGACTGGAAGTATATGAGTAGTTACATTAAATTTAGCAAGAATTTGATACAATAATAAATGAGATTTAAATTGATTTCAATCAAGAATTCTATATTTAATGAGTCAAGCATATATTTCACTTGAACTCAAAAGAAAAGAACTTACGAAACGGCTTAATGCTTGATTGTTCCCATATACGAAAAGATATTTGCATTCTTTTAGAAATCATTTTTCTACTATTTGAATAAACGGAATGAATGAAGCTATTTTGAATTTTACGAATTGAAAAGAAGATATTTCTACTGATTTTGGAAAAAATATGACTCTTGAAATCATGGAAATGATGAGAGAAAAATTAAAAAATTTTCAAGAAGAAAGTTGAAATTTATATAACTTAGAAGCAACTCCTGCAGAATGAACTACATATAGATTTGCTCGTGAAGATAAAAAACAAATTCCTGATATTATTCAAGCTGGAACTCTAGAAGCACCTTATTATACCAATTCAACTCAATTACCCGTTTGATTTACAGATGATGCATTTGAAGCTCTCGATTATCAAAATGAATTACAATGCAAATATACATGATGAACCGTTCTTCATTTATATCTTTGAGAAAAAATAACTGACTGAAAAACTTGTAAAGCTTTTGTTAAAAAAGTTTTAGAAAATTATCAACTCCCTTATATAACCATAACTCCAACTTTTTCTATATGCCCAAAACATGGATATATAGTTTGAGAACATGATTATTGTCCAAAATGTGATGAAGAAATTTGATATACTTGAGAAAAATTTGATGTTGAAACAAGAAAAATTTATACTGCTAAATAATTTTATTAATAATTAATTTTTATATTATGGAAAATACAACTGTTTTAGAAAGAACAAAATGTGAAATTTATACCAGAGTTATGGGATATTTTAGACCGGTAAGTCATTTTAATACTTGAAAAAAATCTGAATTTTATTCTAGAAAATATTTTAAAGAAGAAACCAGTTTCAATTCAAAATTTATCAGTGATTATAAAATATAATATGCTCATTTCTTGAATTAAAAAAACTACATTACTTGATTATCCAGGTAAAGTTGCTTGTATAATATTTACAGCATGATGTAATTTAAGATGTGGATATTGTCATAATTCAGAGTTTGTAATTCCTGAAAAAATAAAAGAAATAAAGGATTTTATACCTGAAGAAGTATTTTTTCATTTTCTTGAGTACAAAATTTGAATCCTTGACTGAGTTGTAATCTGTTGAGGCGAACCAACGGTACAAAAAAATTTGGTAGAATTTTGTCAAAAAATAAAAAATATGTGATTTTTAGTAAAACTTGATACAAATTGACAGAATCCAGATATTTTAAAAAAATTATTAAAGGAAAAATTACTTGATTATATAGCAATGGATATAAAATGTGATTATAAAAACTGAGAAGATTTGCTTTGAGTTATTTTTAACAAAAACAATTATTTCCAAAGTATAGAAATTATTAAAAATTCTGAAATTGAATATGAATTTAGAACTACTCTTATAAAAAATTATCATAATTTAGCTGATTTTGGAAAAGTTGTAAAACAAATTGAGTGAAGTAAAAATTATTTCCTACAAAACTATACATGATGAAATACTTTAAAAGAAGATTTTAACTGAAAAAGTTTTCTTTTTCATGAACTGTTAAAATTTAAAGAAATATCAAAGAAATATGTTGATAAATGTGAAATAAGAATATAATAAAAATAATTACTTATTAATTTCATTATATGTATTGTACCGTTTGTTGAAATACTGATACCAAAGTTTTAGATTCTAGAGTTACTGAAGATGGAAAATCAATCAAAAGAAGAAGAGAGTGTTTAAACTGTTGAAATAGATTTAATACTTTTGAAAAATATGAAAAAATTTCTTTAATAGTAGAAAAAACTCTCGGAAAAATGGAAGAATATCATGAAGAAAAGCTTTATAATAGTATTTTAAAAGCTTTTAATAAAAGAAATATCAGCATAAAGATTATTGATAATGTGATGTTTCATATAGAACAAAAACTATTAAACAAAAGAAAAATAAGTTCTCGTGACATAGGAATGTTTGTATTAGAAGAATTAAAAAAAATAGATGAAGTAGCTTATTTAAGATATGCTTCCGTGTATTATAATTTCCAAAGTTCAGATGATTATCTTGATTTTATTAAAAAAGAATTTAATTAAGGGATATCTACATTTGGTATTTCTTCAAACATAGAATAAAAAATATGATAAACTTTTATTTAGTTTACCATATTTTTTTCAAATTTTGGAATGAATATAATTGCATTAAAAATTATATTTTTTATTTTCTGTAAAATCTTTTAATAATGAAACTATTTTTTCTTCATAAATAAAAAGCATATCTTTTATATATAATAATCTTGCTTCATCCCCTATTTCTGTTTTATTTTTTGCTGATATTTTATGTATTCACTCATTGAACAATAAGGATTTTATGAGCATCTCATGAAAAATATTTTTTGAAGCTTCTATTATTTCTCATCCATCTTGTTTTGATAATGATTTACTGTATTTATTTTCTCATGATTCTTGAAATTTTTGTATTCCATTATCTATTATTTGATCTATAAGTTCGATAATCTTATCTGAAAAATCTTTTATTTCTTTTTTTTTCTTTGGACTAAATAATAAAATATTCGTTCACAATTCTGATCATAATTCAGAAATTTCTTGATGAACAATATCTTGTTTAAATCTATTTGAAGCTATTACTGATGACATAATTATACAATGAAGAATACTTTACTTTTTGAGTATATTATTTTTAATCTATATTGCAAAATAATTTTCTTTTTTATTTA
>JAVHSE010000021.1:0-4656 GCA_036172015.1 Patescibacteria group bacterium
TTCAAATTTATTTTAGAAAGACAAAAAACACATCTCATGCGAGATGTGTTTTTATACCAGTAGTCTTATTATATGCTATAATTATGATCTAAATAATAAATTTAATCTATTTGATACATCTATAAATTTAGATTTGAGATCTTCTATTTCATTTTCCATCTCTCTCATAGAATTTTTCATTTCTATTTGTTCTTCAAAAAACATTTTTGTATTTTCTGCTATAGTTTCTTCTAAAAAATATTGCACTTTATCTATTTTTTTATCAATTTTTTCATTAAAAGCTTTTTGTTCTTCATTAAAAGCTTTTTGTTCTTGTATAAATCAAACCAGTATTTCTTTTAATTCTTGAAATTCAGTATTTACCATATTTTTATAATAAATTATAATTATAAAGAGTATAAATATTTTATAGAAAAAATCAAAATATTTTTACAGCCTTATTTCAATAAATATTTTAAAACATTCAAAATAGAAATTTTATTTTCTGATAGATTTGCATTTTGAAGTAATACATCAATTTTCATGATTACTCTTTGAATAACCATAACTTTTTTTCTTTCCTCTATTTGAGCTAAAATAGGATATAATTTTGTTTTTATTTGTGTTTCAAGTTTTTCAGAAACACAGTTTCCATTATATAAAAATGTTGCATTATCTCAACTTGCCATACATTTATTTGAATAGGTTTGTTTGATAGGATTACATGGTGCTTTTATACATTGTACTTGTTTTTCACCACAAACTGGAGCATATTCCATAGTACAAATTTTTACATCTTCTCCAGAACTTCATCATACATTTCACTCTGAAACTCAACTTTCATCTAAAAGAGTAGGTTCACTACAAGCTCACTCCGAAATAACTTCCGCATTCTCAGCTTCAGCACTACATTTATTTCCGTATGTTTTGAGAGCTGGCATTACTTGTGCACACATCATTCCTTCTGGACAAGCAGGCATTTGAGGTTGAGCACATACTGGCATATATTCTCTCGTACAAGCCTTTGTAGGGATTTTCATTTCTGTCTCAGTAAAATACTCCAAACATTTTGCTGTATTTTCATTACTATTTTCAGCAGATTCATCTTTTACACAAGCCATCATAGTACAAGCCATTTCTCATCAAAATACGGCTCTCGAACAATTATTACATCCATCGAAATATCTTTTACAAGTTGATTCTATCTCAGCTGCAAAAGAAATATTATATGTTACAAAAAGTGTAATAAGAAAGAAAAATACTTTTTTCATAATCTAAAAATTAATAAATAAATAAATAAATAAAACTTACTCTTCTTATAACTCCATTTATTTAAAAAGGTGACAAAATTATATGCTATTTGTGTAAAATGTAAAATCATACTCATATCGAAGTCGTCTGAGTTCTTAAAATATTATTTCCCAAATTTATTTTTATACATTTATTTTTTTCAAAAGTATCATTTTCTTTTGGAGAAAAACCTCATTCAGGTCAAACAAAAATATTTATTCTCTGAGTCAAATCCAGTTTCAATTCATTGATTTTTATAGCATTATTAGAATCAGTATGAAAAAAAATATTCATTCCTGAAATCCTGGTTATATCAAGTTTAGTGAGAAAATTCAGTTTTGGAATACTATTTCTTCCTGATTGTTCTGATGCTTCTTTTATAATTTTATTCCATCTTTCTCTTTTACTTTCTGATATTTTTAGATCTTGACTTCTTTCAGCTCTAAAAAAATGAAATTCACTGTACCCTATTTCGGTTCACTTTTGTATAATTTCCTCTATTTTATCTATTTTATTTGGAAGAGATTGGAATAATACGAGTATATATTTTTCATCTGCTTTTTTCATGAGTTCTACGAAAGAAAAAATAATGTTTTTTTTATCAATAGAAGTAATTTTGTAAACAAAATCAATATTTTGTTCTCCATTAAAAAATATAACTTCTTCATCTATTTTAGCTCTGAGTACTTTTACGAGTTGATAGATAATTTGATTATCTTGTAGTATTATTTGTTTTTCTCACAAATGAGAAGTAGAAAGAAAAAATCTTTGCATAAAAAGATATTAAAATATAGTACCTTGACTATAACAAAAAATGAAAAAAAACCAAGTCATTTTATTTATAATAATTTCTTTTTGAAAAAAAATAAATTTGCTTATAATGATTTCTTAAAAAAATTATTTATTAAAAAATCACTCAAAATGTTAGCAATAAATCTCAACTCTGAAATTAATAAACTAAAAAATTATATACAAAATTCAAAAAATATTCTTGTGATGAATCATAGAAGAATGGACGGAGATTGTTTTTGAAGTTTAAGTGCATTTTATTATATTCTCAAAGATATGTGATATAATGTCAAAGCTGTCAATGATGAATGAACTCCACAAATATTTCAATTTTTAAATGATGAAGAAATTTTTGAAAGTACTTTAAATATACCAGAATTTAATCCTGATATAATCATTAGTTTTGATGCAGCAGCTTTAGAACAATTATGAAATATATATAAAAATAATTTAGATATATTTATGAATACTACTTTTATTGTCATAGATCATCATATATCAAATCCAGCTTTTTGAAATATAAATATAATAGATACCACTGCTTCCTCAACTTGTGAAATCACTTGGGATATAATAAAAAATTTTTGATGGGAATCGTATATAAATAGTAAAATTGCTACTTTTTTACTGACATGAATTATTACTGATACGAATAGTTTTTTTAATACCAATACTTCTACAAAAGCATTAAAATCAGCTTCAGAGTTGATGGTATATCAACCAAAACATCAAGATATCATTATAAATCTTTTTAAGAAAAAACCATATAATAGACTGAAACTTTGGGGGAAAATTTTGGAAAGTCTGAAAGATATAAAAAATGGAAAAGTCGTATGGAATACGATTCCTAGATCACTTTTTATACAAACATGAACGACTAATACAGATATATCTTGACTTATTGACGAATTTCTGACTACGATTGATGGACTTGAAATATGATTTTTACTCTACGAATTAGATGATAAAAAAGTAAAATGAAGTTTTAGAGGAAAAACTGATCGAATTGATTTAAGTAATTTTTGCTCAAAATGGTGAGGAGGATGACATATGAGAGCTTCTTGATTTGTAATAGAATGAAAAAATATATTTGAAGTTGAACAAGAAATCATAAAAGAATTAAGTGTATTCTTTTGATAAAAAAACTCTTAAAAAAAGAGTTTTTATTTTGTTTTTTTTGAATTTGCTAGAATTCTTTCTACTTCACTTGGTGTATGTCAAAATTTCCAATTACTACTCAAATGAGATGGTTTTGGTCATATTTTAGGAGTTTCTGTAACGACTTTTTTAGGGCTTAAAGAATTTGAATATCATCACCAAGTCATCCATCACCCAGGTTTTCATGTTATCATAATAAAATTTAAATTATAAAATAAGACTGCATTTTATTTATTTATTTTGAAATGCAAATTTTATTTTAAAATTGTTGTAATATTTTATTTTTCAATTCAGATATTCAAATATTTTTATGTGAAGAAATGAATATAGGATTGGATTTTATATATTTTTGCAATAATGCTGGTAATTTTTCTGAAGGTATCAAATCTATTTTATTGAATACATATATTTTTGTTTGGTGTGCTCAAATTTTAGCCAAAATATCATCAACGACTTTGATTTTTTCATCTATTTTTGTATCAGAAGCATCAATAAGATGTAAAATAAGATCTGATTCTACACTATCTTCTAAAGTCGAAGCAAATGCATCTATAAGATTTGGTGGTAAATCTCTAATAAATCAAATGGTGTCATTGATTAAAACTTCTTTGTGTGGTACAAATTCTCATGTTTGCGAATAATTATTTTCGATATACATTTTTCATACTGATGTTCCAAGAGTCGCAAAAAGTTTATCTTCTGAGAGTACTCATTTATGAGTGAGTACATTCATTAAGCTTGATTTTCCTGCATTGGTATAGCCAACTATTCAAACCGTATGAAATCATTTTTTTGATCTCCCCTTTCTGTGCTCTGCTCTCACTTTTTTATATTGTTCTAAATCTTTCTTGATATTGAAAACTCTTTGAGCTAAATGTCTTTTCATAATTTCTGTGTTGGTTTCTCATTTTCATCTTGAGAGTTTTGATCATCCACTTCATTGACTTCATAATTCCATTCACATACCAAAAATACGAGGTCACATATATTTTATAGTAGCTAACTCTATTTGAAGTTTTGACTCCATAGTTTTGGCATTTTTTTCAAATATTTTTAAAATTAAATCAACTCTATCCCAAGCTTTTGCTCAGATAAGTTTTAATTTTTCATTGATTTTATATATTTGATGTGGTTTTAATATATTTCATAAAATAAGAAGATTTGCTTTTTGTTCTTTCATCTGTTCAATCAGTTCATCAAGTTTTCATTCACCAATATAAGTATCATAATCTGGGGTTCCTCTTTTTTGGATATGACTGAGAATAACGACTCAACCATAAGTATTCACAAGATTTTCCACTTCTAACATACGATCTTGCATATCAATTTCATTTCTGAGAGCTATTGGTAAAACATCGGCTATAAAAACTTTCAACTCTTCTTGAGTATATTCCAGATTTTCTTGTTGATATTCTAATTCTCTTAAATTTTTTGACATAT
>JAVHSE010000022.1:0-4514 GCA_036172015.1 Patescibacteria group bacterium
ATTTGAAAAAAAGTTTTATTGTAGTATATTTGAGACTATACTAAAACTTTTTTATCATTATGAACTATAAAAAACTTTCCAATACTCTGCAAAAATTAGAACGAGACTTTGAAATATCACTGACTGATTTTCAATCAGATACGATATTTCAAACTAAATCAAAGGTGTATTTAAAAAAAGATAAAGAAGAACTCTATATTAAATGGAAAAAAATACAATGAATTTTTAAAAAACTCAAATTCATTCTTCATTCCTATAGTTTTAGTCTTATTTTTAAAAGAAATTACAATCATTTTGTTATTCAACACTATTGTATTCTTACTTATTATAATATGACTCTGAAATTGCACGAAACTTTTCAAGAAAATGAAGATTTCATTAGGCAATTTTTAGATGAAAATTATAAAGAAAATTATTCTACTATTGCGAGATATATTTATAGAGCCAATTTTTTGTATTATTTAAATTATCCAAAAGAATTTCTCAATCTGATAGAAGATAAAATAGATGTAGAACTCAAATGGATGTTACAAAAAGAAGTTGATTATAAAATAAAACTCAATTTTGATAGAAAAAATTTTTATTATTACATAAAATTTAAACTCGATAAAATTTTATATTTTTTAGTGAAATATTCTTGATTATTTTTAGCAAAAATGAGATTGAAGGTAAGTGAAAAATGACTTCTATCCGATGAAAATATTGCAACATTTTATACCACTGCAAAACCTGGAGATATTTTGTTATCAAGACAAAATTTTGTCGCTACTAATATATCAATTCCTTGATTTTGGAAACATATGTCTCTGTATTTATGAACTGGAAAATATTTACAAAATAATTTTAAAAATGAGTGTTTTAAAAATTTAGAAAAGCAAAGTCATTATATTATTGAATCAACTGGGAAATGAGTAAAAATAGTAAAATTTGAAGATTTTACTTATAGACTTGATTATTTATGAGTGTTTAGAACTACTTTTTCAGATCAAAAGATAAAAAATGCTATTATTGAAACTTCAAAAATGCTTAATAAAAATTATGATTATTTATTTAATTATTATTCTGATAATAGTTTTGTTTGTTCAGAACTCATTACAAAAGCATATCTCAAAGATTCCATTGATGATGAATGACTCAGTATAGAACTCGTAAAAATAGCCTGATGACTTACCTATCCTCCCAATGATTTTGCAAAAAAAGCATATAATGAAAATGAGAAAGAAAATAAAGAAATTTATGGAGTACTTTTTATAGATAGTACGATTAAAAACGAGCAAAGTTTTATTGGTAGTCTTGATGAATTACTCAAAAGTTATAAAAGAAGTAGATTTAGTTTTTTGTTAAAATAAAAAATAATATTGACCTAAAAAAAGTAAAAGTATAATACAAATAACTTTTACTTTTTTTTATTATCTATGAATCATTGAGAACTCTCAAAATATTATCTGAATTGAAAAATTGAAATTTTTACCAAAGAAGATACTCTCCAATTAAATAAACTATTAGCATATCATAGTGACTTATATTATAATCAAGAAACCCCTATTATTTCTGATTTTGAATATGATAGTTTATTTAAAAAACTCAAAATTTTAGAAGATATTTTTTCTCTCAGAGAAAGTTTTACTCAAAATGTGGGAAGTGATATTCTCTCATCAACTTTTGAAAAAGTAGCTCACTCTCATCCGATGATTAGTCTTGATAATACTTACAATGAAGAAGATTTAAGAGATTTTGATGAAAGAGTACAAAAACTGGTAAATGATAGCTCTGAAAAAATTTTATATTCTCTAGAATTCAAATTTGACTGACTTGGAGTAGAACTTATTTATAAAAACTGAAAACTCGTTCAAGCTCTTACGAGATGAAATGGAGTTATTTGAGAAGATGTGACTCAAAATATTCTTACCATAAAAAATATTCCTAAAACTATTGATTATCAAGATGAATTAGAAATAAGATGAGAAGTAGTAATGCCTATTTCTAGTTTTGAAAAGCTCAATGAAGCAGCATTCAGTAATGGAGAAAAAATATTTTCCAATCCAAGAAATGCAGCCAGTGGAAGTTTAAGACTTCTTGATAGTAGCATAACAGAAAAGAGAAATCTAAAATATTTTGCTTATGATATAGCAAATATGGAGGCATTTAGAATAAAAGAAAATAAAACTACCTATCAAGATATTATTCACTCTTTAGAAAACTTTGGATTTGAAATATCATCATACTTCCCTCTTTGTGAAAATATTGAAGATGTCATTTCCCACATAAAAAATTTTTGAGATATGAAATCAAAAATAGATTTTGATATTGATGGACTCGTTTTGAAAACAAATCAAATTCATCTTTGGCAACAAATTGGTTTTACTCAACATCACCCAAGATATGCTATAGCTTATAAATTCCCTGCTGAAATAGTAACAACAAAAATCTTGTCTGTAGATCATCAAGTTGGAAGAACTGGAACGATTACTCCAGTAGCAAATTTAGAACCAGTAAATATTTGATGAGTAGTCGTGAAAAGAGTAACCCTTCATAATTATGATGAAATAAACAAATTATGAGTTATGATTTGAGATAGTGTTTTTATAAAAAGAGCTGGAGAAGTCATTCCAAAAGTAGTTTGAGTTATAACTGAAACTAGAAATTGAAACGAATTTTCTATAGATACTCCTATTTTTTGCCCAAGTTGTCATACAAAATTAGAAAAAGATATCGATAAAGTCAGGTATTATTGTCCAAATACTCTTTGATGCAGGGCTCAAATAATTGAAAAACTTATCAATAGTGTTTGAAAATGAGGGCTCAATATTGATGGTCTTTGAAAAGAACAAATTGAGTTATTTTATACTCAATGATTTATCACTGATATTTCATCAATATATCAACTCAAATCAAAAAAAGCTGAATTACTTACTTTACCCTGATATAAAGAAAAATCAATAACTAATTTACTAGAATCAATAGAAAAATCAAAAAATGTTGAAATAGTTCATTTTTTAGTTGCTTTAAATATTCCAGGGATTGGAAAAGCAGGAGCCAAAGAATTATCAAAATTTATTGAGTCAAAAGATGAGCTTATTCATTTTAATCATAGTATAGAAGAACTCGAAACCATCAATGATATTTGAGAACTCACAGCAAAAACTCTCTTTGAGTATTTTCATAACGAAGCGAATATACAGAATCTAAAAAAACTTCTCAATTATATTACTCTTGCATTTAGAAAAGAAATAATTTGATGAAAATATAATGGTATAAAAATGTGTATTACAGGAAGTTTTGAAGGATATTCTCGTGATCAACTCATTTCATTACTCGAAAAAGAAGGTGGAAGTTTTGTTTCCAGTGTCAGTGTAAAAACTGACTCTTTACTGGCTGGAGAAAAAGCAGGAAGTAAATTAAAAAAAGCTCAAGAACTATGAGTAAAAATCATAAATTTGGAGGAATTTTTATGAGAATAAAAATATTTTTTTATAACTTCGTTTAAAATTTGAAAAAAATAAGTGCATCATTATAATGCAAGAAATATTATTTAAAAATAAAATATGTTACAAATTGAAACAGGAAAGAAAAATAAGATTCTTAGAACAGTAAGTGAAGTCATCAAGACAAATGAACTCAATACTTATATAAAAATTGGTCGTGAAATGATAAAATATATCAAAGATATTAATAATAAATGAGTATGACTCGCTGCTCCTCAAATATGACATAATAAAAAACTTATTGTAGTGAGCTTACTCAAAAATTGGGAGGATGAAAATTTTCCAACTGTTATGATGATAAATCCAGAAATACTTTCATTTTCTCAAGAAACTGAAATAGATAATGAATGATGCTTATCTCTTCCTGGAAAAAAATGAGGAGTAGAAAGATATCTCTCTGTAAAATTATCATATATAGATGAAAGGAAAAAGAAAAATACTTTTGTATTTACTGGTGCTTCTGCTCGTATTATTCAACATGAAATCGATCATTTAAATGGTATCTTATTTACCGATAGAGTGATTGAAAAATAAAAATTGTAAATTACAAAAAATCCGTATAATCAATATATGGGGTCATTTCTGGTTTCTACTTTGAGATTTAGATGGTCTTGTATGCTATTAGGGAGATGTTTGTGACTTCCTTTAATCACCACAAACAACAACAAATGCAAACAATAGAATTGCTGCAGGTTTAAATGCTTTCAAAAAAGCTTTAACTCCTTCTTTCGCTCCAGCTTTTGCTTAATCACAAAGGTTAGAACTTAAGTAAATAGTAGTCTTCGCTTTGTCGATGAGCACCATTTGGTCTACTACGAAATTGTAAAGATCTTTGCTTGAGAGAACTTTATAATTATCAATTCAAGTCTTATAGGACCTCGTGTGATTTCGTCTTGCACCTATGAGTACGGATAGATGAAATTATCGTATAATTTTTTTGTTTATTTTCTAATTATACGATTATCAAAATAAAATATAATAGTAGATATGCAAGGGTATCCTCGAAGGACACGAGTTCGAATCTCGTTG
>JAVHSE010000023.1:0-111230 GCA_036172015.1 Patescibacteria group bacterium
AGGACACGGCCTTCTCAAGGCTGGAACTGGAGTTCAATTCTCCATGAGAGTACCATTATAGAATAAAAAAATTTTAACAAAATTTAGTAGTTGATTTTCAGCAACATTAAGCCATAAACCATTCCTTAAAAAAAGTTCAACTTGAAGTCATTTCAATACTATGGATTTTCTGCAAGAAATGGTTTTTTTGTAGATAAAATAGAGCTTTCTGAATAGTTCAACACCTTTTATAATTAGGGTGTTAATATTTTTATTATCATCTGTTAATAAATTAAATCTTTCTTCTAATTTCTTTTTTTGTTTCATATAACTTAAAACCATATCTTTATAAATATCATCATCTATAACTCATGATATTAATTTTTCAGCAAGTATTTTTCTTTCTTTTTCAACTTTTTCTAAATCTTCATTGATTATTACTTTTTCTGTTTTTATTTGATTAGTTATATTGAATTCTTTTTTTAAAATTTTTTCTAATTGATTTATACTATCATTATTAAAATTAAAACTTTCCATATAATCATTAACTTTTTTAAAAAGTATATTTTGAGATATATTTACTTTTTTTATATTGTTTTGATTTCTGTAATAAATATATTTTTTTCAGTGTTTATTTGTTGTTTCATATGGAATAATTGCTATTTTTCTCTCATCAAATAATAATCATTGAAAATATGCTTCATATTCAACTTTTTTTTCTTTCTTACTTTTTTTATACATATTATTTACTTCTTCAAATAATTTATATGTTATTAAAGGTCTATATCAAGGCATTTTAATTTCTGCTTCTCATAATTTTCATTTTTGAATTCAAATATAAAATGTATTTTTTAAAATTCTATCAACTCCCCAACAATTCTTTTTATATCAATTTTCTTTAAAATAGTCTGAAATTTCTTGTAATTTATGTCATTTTTTTCTCATTTTAAAAGAGTTTTCTACTATTTCTGCTTCCTTTTCAATAATAATTAAATCACTTTTTATTTTTCAATATTCATCAAAAAATTGTTTATATTTATATCAAAATGGAGGCTTTGACATAACTTTTCATTGTTGAAAATAAGTTTCCATTTTTTTTCTGATATTTGATGACCTCATTTGATTATCAGCCTTTGACATCAAAAAAGATATTCATAACATCAAGGCACTAAAAATATCAGTTCCATTAAAAAACTGCCTACTTTCGGCAGCATAAAATCATTTTATATATCATTTATTGATAAGTTCAGTGAAGTGAGCACTATCTATTGTATTTCTACTCACTCTTGTTGGGTCATATGCTATAACATAATCAAAATTTCATTTTTTACTTAATAATAATAATTGTTTAAATCAAGGTCTTTTTCATTCTTCTTTGGCACTTTTATGCTCTTCAATTGTATAAGTTTCAAAATTGTATTCTTTTGCTAATTTCTCACAATGTTGTCTTTGAGTTTCAATAGATATTTGTTGTCTATCTTCTCTATCTGTTGATTTTCTTAAATATATTATAGCCTTCTCTTTTTGTATCATAATTGAAATAATTAAAGTTTTAAAAAATTATTGATATCAATTCATTCTATTGTTATTGTTTTATCTATTCATACAATAAACTTTACTCATAATCACCTTAAAATGTTTGCCTTTTCATTTTTTGGTGATTTTTTATAAGTTCAAGGTAAATCTTTAAATATTTTTAAATAATTATCTATAATTTCTTCATAATTGATATTTTTGTTTTCATTTTCACTTAATTGTTTTTGTAATAATTCAATTTCATCTTCAAGTGCTGATAATGAATCTATATATCTTGTTTTTACTCTTTCATCTGATATTTTTAAAAGGTCAGACATTTTTTTTTCTATTTCTTCATTTTTAATATTTATTTGTGATTTTATACCTCTAATAGAAGCATTTTGTTCCAAGTCTAAAATTGACATTTTTGATAAAAATATTTCTTTAAAAATAACTAAAATTTCATCTTGAAAACTTAAATTTTCAATATATTTTTCTGCTTCATTAAATAATTTTTGTTCTGATATATTTATAGTATAAGTATAGTTTTTTGTTGGTTGCCTATAATATATTTTTCAATTCTTTTTGTTTTTATATGGTTGTAGCATTTCTCACATAACATCAAAAGCCATTTTCTTTAATAAAATTTCATTATTTTTATCATTTGGGTTTGATTTTCAATGCTTTCTTTTATTTTCTTCATTATATTTTTGGACTTTATCAAAAATAACTTTATCAATAATCATTTTATATCAATAGTTTTTTATTGCTTGTTCTTCTCAACTATTAGAAGAAAACCTCCCAGTATATACTGGGTTTGATAATATTTTTTTTATTGTATCTCACTTTTTTTTATATCATTTTTTTAAAAATTCATCTGATATTTCTTTAAAAGAGCATCAATTTAATCTCATATTAAATGCTAATTCAACCAATAGCATTTCCTCTGTATCTATCTCAACTACACCTTTTCAAATTTTTTGTTCATATCAAAAAGGAAGCCTACTTGCACGAATTCATTTTTTTCTTTGAAGTTCATGAGTTTCTATTGCCATTAATGACCTATAAACATTATCTTTTTTTGCTTCTGCTAATGCTATTTCTAAATCACTTACATGTTTTGCTTGATTTACATCATAATCAATAAATTCAGTTCTAATTAATTTATGTATTTTTTTCTGTTTTCATTCAAATAATTTTATAAATATAGATGTATCGTCTATATTTCTTGATATTCTACTTGGTTGCCATACTAAAAAATTATCACATTCATATTTATTGATAGCATCTATTAAATTATAAAACACTGGTCTTTTTTTTCATCATTGTTTAGCACTTTCACTTTCATAAACAAATCAATCTGATGGAATATCACAAATATTTCAATCTAATCAAATTACTTGATAATGAGGATTTTCAAGTAATAATTTATTAATCCATTCTAATTGCATTTCAAAACTATATTGTTGTTTATCTTTTCTATTTGTTGATTTTCTTAAATACACAAAACATGTTTCCATAAATATTGCTTATAAATTATAAAATATTGCTTAAAAAATTATTTACAAAATCAATTCCCTTATTTATCTCTTTTTCTGAAATATTATTTTTATTTCATAATTTTAGTATATTTTCTTTTATTCTTTCAATTTCTGGTTCTGGTTCTTGTGATTTTCTTTTTGAAGTTGCTATAAAATAATCAAAAAATTCACCTGTTTTTATAACTTTTTCTTTTTGTTCTTCATCTTCATTATCATCATATTTATTTACAACAAGAATTTTCTTTAATGAATTTATATCTGTTTGATTATCTACCTGAACTAATATTGGAGTTATAATAATTTGTTTTTTAATTTTATCATTTTCTTTTATTTCATAAACATCTACTGTTTTTCATTTCCATTTTTCATAAATATCAATAGTTCTTTTATAACTTTCAATTTTACTTGCTAATCTTTTTGTTTTTTCACTTGGTTCTTCTCAACCTGCTGGCTTTTGTTCTATTAAAAAATCTGATAATGTTTTTAATTCTTTTTGTTTATAAAAAGAATTAATTATATAAAAATTTACACCAATGTTATTTCAATTTTCATCAAATGTAATTTCTCTATATGTATATAAATCAACTCAAAAAAGAAAATGATAATAGATATACAATAAATCTTTTAAAGTCATATTTGCCTTTATTTGATGAAACCAAAAATAATAAAAATCTATTTTTAATCAATTTATCATAAGTCATGGGTATTCTATATCATCTTTTTTATCATCAATATAATTATTAGAATTTATAACTAATTTATTCAGTAATAAGTCATTATCTTCAGATTTTAAAAAATCATTATATTGAATTGTTCATAAAGTTTTAAAACAAAAATCATAATTTTGTTTTATTCATTTCCTTTTATCAATTTCAGGAACATTAAAAATTAAATAATTAGTTTTTTGATTATTATTTGTCATAATTTACAAGTTTAAAAAATAAATTTAAACACATTTTTCTTATTATAATAAAAATGGCTCAAAACTCAACTCTTTAGATGAAAAGGTGTGTTTTGGCTTATTACACAAACAACACACCTTTACACACCTATTGCTAAAATTCATTCTATATCTTTTTTTCTAATTTTTTTAATATTTTCAAAAAAATATATCTTTTCATTTCTATTATTATTATCAACAATAAAAACTTCTTTTTCTTTTAAAAAATCATAAAGAGCTCTTGCTCTAATTTGAATAATTCAAATTTTAATTAAATTTCTGACTGATAAATTTTTATTTATTATCAAATCAACTATTTTATCAACTATATCCATTTCTTTTTTTTCAATAACCTTTTGAATTTCTATTTTTAGAGGACTTCTTGAAATCAAAAATCAATATTCCTTTATTCTTTTTGAATTATAAAATATAATACAATTTTTTAATATCTTTTCTCATAGATAAACACTATTAAAAGTTATATTGCTATACTTTATATCAAAATAGTTATTATATGTTTTTAAAATCAAATTTAATACATTTACAAAAGCATCAAAGTTATTATTTATAAAAGAAATATCTTCAATTCATAAATCTAATTCAACTATAACTATATTTTTGATTTTATAACTATTTTTTATTAGTCCTTTTGTTTTATACAAAAGTTTATTCAGTCATGAATGCCATAAAATTTTTTCTAATTCATTCATTGTATTTCATAGTTTAAATTATCAATATCGTATTCTTTTTCTCTGATTTTTATATTTAGTTGTTTAACTTGTAATTCAAGTTTTCTGATTTTTGTTTCATTTTCTGCTTCCTTTTCAAAATTCATTGATGCTTCAAGTTTCAATTTATCAATATCATTTTCAACTTCCTCTTTTTTGATTTTCATAGTTTCAAGAGTGATATTCTCTTTTTCAAGTTGTCTATATTTTTTGACTTTTTCATCATTATATCATCTATTTTGTTGTTGATTATTATTGTTGTTATTATCTCAACCATTTCAACCATCTCACCCCATGAATTTTAAAATAAAGAAAAAAGCAAACATTCATAAAATAATATATAAAACCATATCATTATCTACATTCATAAGAATAAAATTAAAAAATAAATTAGTAATGTTGAAATAGAAAAAAGAAATAAAAAAACAAGCAAAAAATAAACTTTTTAAAAAAATCTTTTTTGCTTGAAAATATTTAATCTTTTTCTATTTCAATATTATTATTTTTTAATTTAAAAATTATGATTATAGAAACAAGATTTAATATAGAAGTATTTAAAATAGATAATTATGCTGATTGATATAAACATTTTCTATATTTTTTGATAAAGTATTTTTTCAATTCTGAAAACTTTTCTGGAACGATCAAAAAACAAGATTATATAAAAAGATGAATTGAGCTCTGATTTGAAAAAAGATTTTTAGAAAATGTTTATGATAAAGGAAAAAAAGACAATAAATTTTTGAAAATTAGTTTTTATAAAAATTGAATTCATATCACTTTAAAAAGTGTTGTAGATAAAGAACAAGCAAAAAATTTGATGGTATATATAGAAAATGAACTTTTAGAAAGAATAAAAGATTTGAATGATTTTAGATATTTATGTTATATGGTGGTGGCTTGTAGGCCTTTAAAATCTGAAAATAGTTTTAAAAAAAGTGAATATTTTTATAAAAGCCCTTCAAGAACAATAAAAAGTATTTGAATCAACTTTTGAAATATTGAAAAAGATGTAATGAGTAAAAGATTAAATGAAGCAAAAAAGCATTTTTCTGATATTTTTAATATCACTTCAAGATATACAACTTATGAATATTATAACAAAAAATATATAATTCAAATTAGCAATTTATATAGTATAAAACAAGTGAGATATAAACTTATAAAAAATAAAGTGAGGTCAAAATGAAATTGAAAAGATTTTAAAAAAAGATTTTTTTATATTAATACAAAATATATTCAAAGCCAAAATCAAGTTTTCTGAAACTGGAAAAATAATGATTGATTTTTGCCAAGTGAATTGTATGAAATTTTAGGAAAAAAAATAAAAGAGGGAGTTTTTAAAAAATAATGACTTCCTCTTTTATTTGCCATCAATTTGACTTTAGATTTTTTTTAAATAATATACTTGGGCTTAAAACTATATTGAAATTATATGTCTTATTAATGACATTAATTACATATTGAATGGAGAAAACAACTTTTTCCATCATTTTTTGTGTAATTATTGTTAGACATTTTAATGTGGTTTTAAGCAGGGTTGTTTTCTCCACTTAAATAAATATGAAAAAATAAAAATTTTTCAAGTGAATAAGTAGAGATAAATAAATTCTGCTTATTTTTTTATTATTTAATTTTTTATTTTATGATTTTAACACCAGTAAATGTAAATTTGGCTAATTCAAAATATGCATATATGAGAAATGATGGAAATCAATTTTGTTGATGACATGCTGATATTTATGATATTAGAGCAAAAAAAGTTGATATAATGTATGATTTATTAAATAAAATTAATGAATGAAATACAGGACTTATTTATAAAGAATGATTAATTGCTATTTTTAATCAACATGAAATAAATAATGAAGATTATAATTATTTTGAAATTTTTGATTATGTAGATTGATATAATCAAGATGATTATAGAAAAAGTTGAAATAAAACTTATTGATTCTGATTTATAGAAAATAGGGTTGTTTAATCATAAATAATATGAAAAATATAATTAAAAAATTTATTAGAAAAGATTTTCATAAAATAATATTGAGTTATTTAAAAGAAACTATTTTTTATAAAATATATATTGAATGAATACCAAAATTGACATTAATATTTTTTCTAATTTTGGAATTTTATAAACCAATAATAGATGAATTTATAACTTGAATTATATGAATAATAGTTATATCATATCAAGTTTTTGATTTTGAAAAAAATATATTTAGATGAAAAGATTTTTTAAAAAGTTCATCAATTTTTATATGATTATCACTTTTTTTAATTCATTACAAATATTCTAATAATTTATTTGTTTTTTCTAATAATGATATACTTTTAACTATTCTTATTTCTATTTTTATAATGCCTATAATTTTTTATTATTATAAAAATATTTTTCAAATAATATTAAAATCTATATCAAAAATATGATTATTTTTTAGATATATATTAAATTCAATAAGTTTATTATTTTGATGAATTATTAAAACTTTTTCATTTATAATGACCTATTTGTTATTAGGAATGTTTTATTTTATGATATTCTTTTTATGATTTCTATTATTATCAAACTTATGACCTATAATAGAGCCAAATTATGTATATTGAGTTGTTTCTAATTTAGCAATAACTTATTTATTGAAACTAATAAGTATATATTTTTTAATAATAATTATTTATACTGCTTTATATTTCATATATTTCAAAAAGATTATAGAAAAGTATATTTTTGATAAAAAAGATGAATATGAAGAAAAGTTATCAATATTAAATAAAGAAATAAATGAAATATCTGAAAATGAAGCAAATGAAAAGATAGAAGAACAAAAAGAACAATTAGAAAATGAAAAAAAAGACTTAAAACATAAAATATTTATATTGAATTTATGAGTATTTTTAAAAAACAAAAATATATATTATTTTATATGACTTTATCTAATAACTTTTTTAATAGATAGATTTATATTATTAATTTTTTAACAATAACTTTATGAAAAATCTATTACTTTTAACTTTTATATTTTCAAGTATATTTTTAGCATCATGCTGAAAAAATATTTCAGAGGAAATAAATTGAAATAAAATTATAGAATCTAAAAATATTTCTATAACAAAAGAATTTGAAAATAATTTTTATATTCTTAATGAAAGACAATTATATAAAATATGTAAAAATGATAATATTAAAACAAAAGAATTACATTATAATATTTTAAATAAGAATTTTTTAAATTCAGAAGAAAAAATAGATTTATCTAAAATTAAATTATTATGATGTGATAATTTATATTATAATGATGGTGATTATAAATACATACTTACTATTGAATGAGAAGAATATAATATAAAAGAACCTGAAAAAATTTTAAATCTAAATTTAGTAAAAAATGATAAGTATACTGATTTTATATATTCACAAGAAAATGATATAATAAATGCTATTGACATTAGTTGAGATAATTATTATTTAGATAAAAGTTTAAATAAAATTATTGATATAAAATGATTAAAAAAAGAAATGTTTTGAGAAAAAATAAAGAATATTTGAATTATAAGTATAAAATATAATGATAACTGAAAAGAAGTTATATTATACAATTTTGTTGATAATTTATGAAATATAATTTTTTGAGATATTAATAATAAAAATACTTGGTTAAAAAATTATTTTATTTGAAAAAATCTTATAAAAGTAGTAGTTTATTATAATTGAAAAGCAGAATCATTATATAATTGAATAAATATAAATACTTGAAAAAAAATATCTGAAAATGATTTTAGATTATATAATATATTAGAAGACACTTATTTATTATTTTTTCCTTATGCTAAAAAAGGTGAGGTTTTATATAGTATTTATGATTCTAAAAAAGATATTATATTGGATAATTTATACAACAATTGAGATTTAAAAATATATATAACTGCTAATAATGATTATATAATTTATTTAAATAAAGATAAATGAATATATTGAATAGATAAACAATGAAATAAAAAAGAATTGATTGTATGACAAGATTTTAATATGTTTTCAAATATAACTATTATGTCTGAATGAAAAACTGAACATGAATTTAAAATCTATTGTAAAAATAATGATACTTGTAGTAGTGCCAATTCATTAGTGGAAAGAAAAAATTTTAATAGTTTTGTTGTTATGTGAGAAGAAAAATTTTGAATATATGATATAACAAGAAATCAATTTTTTTCTTGAATTGAAAATAAATCTGATTTTGAAAAAATTTTTATTGAAAATTGATTTATCATAAAAAAATTAAAAAATTGAACTTGAAATTATATATTTTGGTCAAATAAAACAGATATGGTTGCAACATGAAAATATTATAAGTTTGATAAGTATAAATGAGTTGAAGTATTAGCATTATTTTTATGAGATTGAAAAGAAACTAAAATTTATGATTATGATTTTAATGAAAAATGAACTTGTAAAAATATAATAGAACAAAAAGAAATACAAGTTGATAATTGGGTTGAAGAAAATATACTTTTCATCTGAAAAGTTAAATCAAAAAAATGAACTAAAACAGAATATATTGATGAAAAATATTGTGTAAATGAAAAATGAGAAAAATTATTTAAATTTTAATAGTATTATAAATAAAACTATTTGGAGTAGATAATTTCTTTATAAAATAAAGAAAAATTTAATATAAAATTTTAATTTTTAATTTTAAAAAATATGAAAAAAATAATAAGTCTTTTAGTTATTGCTTTATTATCAATAACAACAATAGTAAATGTAAATGCCATGGGTTCAAGTGCAACAAAAGAAAATTTGATTATAAACGGAAAACAAATAGCAAGTTGAGAAATGATAATGATATATTGATGTTCAAATTGAAGTTCAATATGTTATGAAATTAGAAATCGGAATGGTCAAATTAACCCAACACAAAAATATTATAAATATGATACTGGAAATATAAGTGAAATAAAAGAAGGTGATTTAAAAATAGATTTATCAAATCAAGAAAATTGGACTATTTCAAAACATTATAAATTAGAAAAAAATGATGAAAGTGGAATGACAAAAGTTTTTGTAGATGGAAAATTAGATGGAAGTTTTTATACTGATTTTGATAGTTTTTATGAAATTTCTAATAATGCTTTTTATTATAATTATAATTTAGAAAATTGAGAAAAAAATTATAAAGTATTTGTTTTTTGAGATACAAAAGTTGAAACAACACCAATTCAAGAAACACAAAAAACAACACAAGCAAACCCACAATTAGACAAAGTATTAAATCCATTTTTTGAAAAAACTGATAAAAAATGAGAAGAAAAAGCACAACAAATATATAAAACAATTATTTCAAAATTAGATGTTTTATTACAAAAGAAATTAAGTGTAAAAAATAAAAATATTTTGAATTATTTAAAAGAGAAATTAGAGGAAAAAATTAAATAGTTTTTGAAAAGTGAATTTATGATTATTATAAATTCACTTTATTTATAATTTTATTAAAAAATATTATGAGAAAAATTTTACTATGATTTTTATTGATTTTATGAATAAATATTTGATATGCTAATTATGAAGTAGAAGTTTCAAATATCAATGATTATGATTATTCAGAGTTTGTTAATTTTGCTCCTAATAATTGATGATATGTAAAAACAATTGCAAATGAGTGAGATAATTGAAAAAAAAATTATTGAGTAAAAGAGGATTTTTATTATCCAGATAAAATTAATTCACCATCTTACACAAAGGAATTTTCATATTTACAATGAATAAATTGAACTAAATTTACAATATTAGACCATAAATGAAATAAAATAAACAATATATCAAAAAAATGATATGTTTATTTTTCTGAAGATTGACAATCTTATGCATTATATTTAAGCAACGATAATAATAAATGGTTTTTATATTATAATTGAACAACTACACCTATTTATGATTATATAGATTTTGAGTATTATAAAAATACATTAATTTATACGGCTGGTGATAAAAAATGACTATATAACATATTATGAATTAATTGAAAAGAATATAATTGTTATAATTGATGTAAAGATTTATCATTTTCAAAAGACTGAAAACATTTTTCCTTTTATATTGAAAAAGATTGAAAAAAACATTTTTATAAAGATTGAGAAGAGTATTGAATTTATGATGAAATATGAATAATAAGTTATTTTAATAATTGAACCATGTTATTTACTACTAAAATAAATTGAAAATGGGTTTTAAATAAAGAGTGAATAATAAGTAAAAAATACAACAATAATTTTAATGATTTATTTTTTTCAAATGATTTTAATAACTATGCAAATTATGATAAAAATTTATTTTTTTCTACAAAAGATGAAAGTAAAAAAGATATTTTAATTACTATTTGAGAAAATTGAAAAGAATTTATAGAATATAATAAACCATATTATAATATAGAATGTAATGAAAACCTTATAAATTGATATATTTATTGTTTTTGAATAAAAGATATTTGACCTGATAATAAAAAAGTTTATTTTAGATATGATATAAACAAAAATATTTTTGAAGAATATTTCACTTTTAATAATAAATTTACAAATACAAACTATTTTCAAACAACTGATAATAAAAATTTATTAGTAAATTATGAAAATAATAAATTTTATATTTATGAAGACAAAATAAAGATAAATTATGGTTATGATTTCATAAATGAAATGAAAAATTTTTGAGATAATTATTGTTTAAATACTTTTAATCATTTATCAAAACCTAATGAACTACCAGAATATACTAAAAACAGTATAAAGTATTGAAGATATTCCATCATATATAACTGAAAATCAATATTTAAAAATGATTGAGTTTTTAAATGTTGATTTTCAAAATGAGGAGGTTTTTATTATTCAACACTTAAAGATAATAAATATTTTTTAGTATTTAATGATAATTATTACCCTTTATATGACAATCCTTTTGTAATGAACTTTTATTCAGATAATAATGGAAATTTTGATTTCTATACATATAAAAATCAAAATTTAATTATAAATAATAACTGACAAGAATATGAATTAAAAAATTATGAATTGTTATTTCAAACAGACCATGTATTTTTCTTAAAAAATAAAACAAATTATAAAAAAGTTATGTTTGTAAATGGAAATTTTTCTAATGAATATGATGATTTAGATTATTCAGATATTTTTCATAAATACATAATTGCTACTACAAACTGAAAAAAACTAATAATTGATGATAATTTAGCAGAAATACAAAAATATAATACTCTATATTCAGTATGAAAATTAGAGGATAGTAGTATAATTTTTATTTGAGAAATAGATTGAAAAAAAACTATTATAATAAATTGAAAAGAATTAGATGAATATCCTAATATTACTAATATACAAAATCAATATCATAATTCAACAAGTAAAGATATAAAAATTATTACCTATGAAAAAAATTGAAAATATTATTCAACACCATTAGATGAAGAATATTTAATAGAAAAATATTGATTAAAAAATATAAAAGAAACACAAAAAACAATACCAGCAAACCCACAATTAGATAAAGTATTAAATCCATTTTTTGAAAAGATTGATAAAAAATGAGATGAAATGGCACAAAAAACATATAAAACAATTATTTCAAAATTAGATGTTTTATTACAAAAAAAATTAAGTTTGAAAAATAAAAATATTTTGAATTATTTAAAAGAGAAATTAGAGGAAAAAATTAAATAGTTTTTGTTTTAAAATAGATAAAAAAGATGAAAAGAAAAATACTTTTCATCTTTTTTTTGTAAAAAAATTATTTTTTGTTTGAAAAAAAGTTTAATATTTTTATTTGATATATGTAAAGTTTAAAAACCTGCTGATTATAGCAAGATGAAAGAAATGTGGGTATTACATAAACTGGCAACCAAAGTATTAGCAAGAATAATTAATTATATAAGCAATAATAAAATATTTTATTTAAATAATATTTCTACATGAAGAAAATTATACAAAAGAAGTTATATGATACTGAAATATCAAAACAGATATTAAAGATTTCAAATAAATTAAAAATAACAAATACAAGTTATTTTGAAGAAACTTTATATAAAATAAAATCTTGAAAATATTTCATATATTGAAAATGATGACCACAAAGCAAATTTTGAATAAATGAGTGAAATATGACTTTTTGATTAAGTGATATTTGGCTTGTAAATAAAGAAGATATTTTATTTTGGAGTGAATATAACTTTAAATATTTTTCACAAAATGATATTGAAATAATTTTGGCTGAATTATCACAAGAAATAAGTATTTGATAATTTTTATAAAAGAAAATTAAAAATGCCTTGAAAAAAGTTTGGAATTTAGCATTTAATATTTAGAAGATTTTAAAAATAGTGCTTTTTATTAAAAAATAGCAGATTATAAAACAAAATCTTTCAAAAAATTATATTTATTTAACTTAAATTATTATGAGTAAAAAATTATATTTATCAAAATGAACTATGAATGTATTAAAAACACCAAGAGAGTTTGAATGCTATTCAATTTTAGCAATTGGTTATGATATAAATTGAAATCCATTAGTTAGAGCAAAAAAATGAAATAAACAAAAATCTTTTCAAAAATGTTATTCATATGGTTTAAGTATTAATGATATTGCTGATGATATTCATTTTAATAGGTTTATAAATCGTGAAGAAGCAGAAAAGTTGCTTATTGATTTAAAAAGGGCTTTTGAAAATTAATATTTTTTAAAAATAGAGATTTATATTAATTTTTTATAAATCTTCTACCCTAATACTTTATTTTTTAAAATAAAATAATATGAATGAAAAATTTAGCATCTATTGAAATGAAATAGATATAAAATATTCAAGTCCTGAAACTTGAATAAGTGAAGATTTTGATTTTTTGAAAAAACATTTTTATATGACTATATGAATTCAAAAATTGTTTATTATAGAAAATGAAATACAAAAAAGAGTTATAGCAACAAATATTATAAATAAAGTTTGTGAAAAAGCCAAAATTGAAGTATTAGATTATTTTTTAAAAATAGAAATAAATTGAACTGAAACATGGCTAATAGATAATTGAAATGATATTTGTTTGATGCTACCAGAGGAATACTAAAATATTTTATTTTATAACAAAAAAATATGAGAAAATGATTAATAACAAATTTATCTTTATATAGAAATTTTTGATTACATTATGACTGAATAATAAAATTTCAAATTTGAGATAAAATATATGAAAGTTCAAAACTTAATGATTTTATGAGAGATTATTGAAATAGATATAATAATTTAAATGATATAAAAGGAAGTGATTTTAGGGTTTTAAGTCAATATAGACAATGAGATAATATTGTTTTTGAAATAGAACTTATAAATAAAATTTTTAACCCAAATAAAGTTATAAGTTATTTATATTTTGAGGAATAGAGAAAATAACAATTAGATTAATCTAATTGTTATTTTTTTGTCTATTTTTTCAAATCTAATATTGTATCATAAGCATCATTAATAAACTCATAAGTATCAGAAAAATGCTCTTTTATATACTTTATTAATGGTTCTAAATGTTCAACACTATTATAATAAGGCGTACCAAATGTGAAATAAGAGATTTTCGAGAGCTTTATATGGTGATTTATCCTCTATTTAGAGCTCTTTTTTTGAGTTCACTATGAAGAGCATTTTAAGAGAGTTCAAAATTCAAATTTTTTCCTCAATTTTTAATCAAGGATATCTTTGGTAAAGGATTAAAATGAGTTCACTATGGGTTTTTAATATTTTATGAAATTTCGGAGAAATTTTAGTACTTCATATAATATTTTTTTCTAATTCTCTCATTTCATCATCAATAATTTTTACTTTTGATTTATAAATATCTTTTTCAATATCTCAATCTAAAAAAGCATTTAATAAAGTATCTTTTCTTTTTTTTGTTTTTCTATCTTTGATTTAATTTTTTCTAAATCTGTTTCTTTTTGGTTAGTTGCTTTATTATAAAGGAAACACTGAAAAGCTCATCATAAAAAGTCAAATAATTTTGACAAAAAAAATTATTTTCATAAAATGTGTGAGCTTTAAAAAAGTAAATATTTTATATCCTTCTTTGAATGAAAACATCAAAGATATAACCCATAGGAAAAATTATGGCAAAATACGAATTAATGCTTATATTAAACCCAAGTATTTCTGAAGAAGACAGAACGAATTCTTTAACAAATTTAAAGAAAGCTTTCGAAGAAACTTCAGTACAAATAGAAAAAGAAGATATTTGGTGAGAGAAAAAAATGGCTTATAAAATACACTCTTCTGATAGAGGTTTTTATGTTCTTTTTGATTTAGAACTGGATGGAAAAGTAATTATTACTCTTACGAAACTTATGAATTTAGATCTCAATATATGGAGACATATGTTTGTAAAAAAAGAAGTTTAATTTTTTAATTACCAATACAGATGAGAACAGTGAATAAAGTTATACTCATAGGAAATGTTACGAGAGATCCATTTATTAAAAATACTGAACATGATAAAAAAGTAGCACTTTTTTCTTTAGCAACAAATAAATATTATAAAACTCCTGAATGAGAAAATAAATCTGAATCAGAATTTCATAATTGTGTCGCTTGGTGAAATCTTGCTGAAAGAGTAGAAAAATTTTTGATAAAATGAAAACTTGTATATATAGAAGGAAGATTAAAAACCAGATGAATAGAAAGAGAGGATGGAATAAAATCATACAAAACTGAAATTGTTATTTCAAACTTAATTTTCTTAAATAAAAAATCAGATTTTGATTCAGTTGATACTGAAGAAGAAATAGATGAAATTATTGAAGAGGATAATAAATTTTAATTATTTAATGTAACTTACCATGGCAAATACAAAATGTCCTTTAGATGGAGTAATAATTGACTACAAAGATGTCGAACTTCTCAAGAAGTATATAACTAAATTTGGAAAAATAACTCCAAGATACTATACTTGAATATCTTTAAAAAATCAAAAAAGATTATCAAATGCAATTAAAAGAGCAAGAATGGTAGCTTTACTTCCATTTGTAAATAAATTTGATGCAAATTTTAATAGTTAAAATAAGTACATTTTTTATATTTTCATATAAAAATGAAATTTATAAAAAATACTAATATTTCCAAGATGATTTCTGTACCATACGAAAATCATCTTTTTTTATTATATGAATTTTTATTTTAAGTATATTTTTGACTTTTTTTATTTCATCATTATAAATATCTCTTACATTGTAATTTACCATAATTATGTGAAAATTAGTTCAATTCCCTAGAACAGCAGAAATTATACAAACACAACAAGTTCAAAATATGCTTTTATGACTTGATAATCTCGTAAAAGAATGATTACAACAAACTCCTCAAAGGATTAAAGAGATATTAAGCATTCCTATAAATAAAATAACCATCATAGAAGATCCAAATGATATTAAAGCATTGATTTTTGAATATATACTGACAAAAATGGAAAAACAAAATATACCTTTCTGAATAGATGTTACCCAAGCAGGTCAATATATTTCAGATCTATTATTTAAAATATCAATGAATAATGATAATGAATTAAAAGAATCTCTTGAAAATCCATATTATACCTATTGGATGGAAAAATGATATCCTAAAAAAGCTGGAGATGTAAGTGTTTATAATTTAATTTTCCCAAAGAGTGAAAGAAAAGTATTTTTAAAAACGGATGATTATGAAGAATTAGCTATTTCATGATATTTAATGTATTCATGAAAAAATTTTGCATATTGAATTCAAAAAATACTCCCTTTAGTCAAAAATTTTAGAGAAGAAAATCCATTTTATAAAAAAAGTTTTTTTGTTTGCAATTAAAAAACATCTCTCACGAGATGTTTTTCTCTATCAACAAAGAATCAATTCTCTGCCAGAGACAAAGATAATAATTCATTGATTTTGTCAAAAATATCTTTCACGACGAAAAGATTTTGAGCATCAAAATCTTCAATATTGACTCCAAACTCATTTTCAATCCTCATAATGAGTTCGAGACAATCCAAAGAATCAGCACCAAAATCCACACTTATATGAGACTCCATATGAATTTGTTTTGGAGGAATTCCCAGCTGTTCAGAAACCACCTGTTGCAAACGAGAAAAAAGATTACTCATTTAAAAATCTCCTTGTAGTTGTGAAAAATTTTCCAAATAATACCATACCTAGATCATGGTAGAAATTAAATTGGATTTACATTGTATATATAAAAGATAAATTGTCAATTGTATATGTAACATATCTCATTTCATAGGTAGGTTTTAATAAAAATAAATGTATCTCATATTATTGTAGATGAAAATGGATTTTTTTATCAAAAATAATTTCATTGTCAATTAAAATTTCTTCAATATCAGGAAATATGTCAATATGATATCTTTGAATAATATCTTTATGAAGTTTTTTTCTGTATATATTATGTTTTTTTCCAAGTGAAAGATGAAAACCAGATAATCTTTCAAAGGCATTCACATCACTCAGAGTGTTTTTAAAACTAATAGCTTTATTAAGTCAAAATCAAAGCTCTCTCATCATTACTTCTCATTCTGCAGTGGTTATTTTATCAATTATTTTTAAAAAAGTTTCGGGTATTTTTTCTCTTTGGCAAAGAAGAATACTTTCTTTTATTTCGATTTTAAATGGTTCTTTACAAATAATTATTTGTAAATCTTCACCAGGATAAGCTTTTATATATAATTCGCCATTTACTTTTGAAAAATTTTTTACTTCACTAAAATTTTCTCCCATTGGAAGTGTTCCATATCTATTATTCAAAGCAAAATTTCCAGTATTTTGTTTCATTTCTTCGAATCATCATTCTAAAGTGAGAATACTTCCGTATGATGATATAATTTTCATAGTGTTTCCATTTTCTATTTTTTTCTTCAAATAATCAGAAACTATTTGAAAATATGGTGTTTGATAACTGATAGCTTCCAAATAAGTTTTTGTTTCTTCTTTTTTTATATATATGAGATGATTATGCTCTATTCCTGCGATATTTCTATGTTGAAGTGAGATACGGATTCTAAATTCTTCAAGTCTAAAATTGGTTGATTCTACCATAATAACAGTACTATACTCTTCTAAAGAAAGTATTTTTTCTTTTATTTTTTCTGGGGTACTATTTCCATATTCTATTATTTCTGCATTTGGGTATTTTTCTAAATTTTTGATATATGCATTCGAAATAAGTCTTGATAATAGAGAATCAGTATCATAAATAAGTATTACCTTTTTTCAAATAATATCTTGATGGTATATTTGTAAATTTTTTTCTAAAATATTCTTCGTTGCTTCCAGTGCTATTTGTTCAAATTCAATCATAATAGAAATATTATAAATACAAAGTATAACTAAAATAGTATAAAGAAACCATATTTTTTACCAAAAGTTTTTTCTTTTTTTTAAAATACATTAAAAAAGTCCTTTTTCTCAGTTGAGAAAAAGGACTTTAAAGTGAAAAAATTATCTAAAATTTCTTTCTCTTTTTTCTTGAGGTCTTGCTTCGTTAACGAATAATGGTCTTCCGTCAATTTGAAATCCATTTAATTCAGCAATAGCTTTTACAGCATCTTCGTCATTAATGAAAGTAATAAATCCAAAACCTTTAGATCTACCATTATCATCTTTAATTAAAATTGCTTCTTCTAACTCTCCGTATTCTCCGAAGATATTTTCTAAATCTTCTTTCGAAGCATTCCAGTTGATATTACCAACAAATAATTTTTTTGCCATAGCATTAAAATAAAAAAATAAACACTGCAAACTAAAAGTGTTTTTTTAAAATTTCTATAAATAAATTCTAACCTCAATTTAAAATAATTTTTAATTTAAAAATGAATTTGAACCAGAGAACTTTAAAAACATTAAGCTTACAAAAACTATTGTAATTTATTTTTTAAAAAAAGCAAAAAGAAAAATTTAAATATGTACCCTCTACTCAAATCCGACTCGCGAAAAAGGCTCAGAAATACGATATTAAAGAGTAAAAGATACTCAATAATATAAGTAAAAATAAATTAATAAAAAATAATTATCTCCCTTATAATAGAGTTTACTTTTTTTCTTTTCAATCAAATTTACTCTCTCTTATTACACAATTAACCTTGTCAAGTGGATCATATCATCATTTATTCCAAGGCATACATCTGAGTATTCTTCATATTCATTTTAGAATTCAAATAAAAGTTCATTTTTTTTGAATCGCTTCTATCATATATTCACTACAACTAGGAATATGCTTACAATATGGTGGTTTATGTAATGATTTTACCCAAATAGAATGATCTGGTGAAAAATATTTTTGATAGACTTTCAGTATATAAAGTATTATTTTCTTCATAATTATTTTATGACTTAAAAAAAAGACTCAAGAGTCTTTTTGAAATTATTTTACAAAAGATAAAACTTTCGTGAATATCATTGGATTTGTAATTGCTAAATTCGATAAAACCTTTCTATTTAATTTTACAGATTTTATATACAAAGCATTTATGAATCTTGAATATGTAGTTCCATTTTCTCTTGCAGCAGAATTAATTCTTACTGTCCATAGTCTTCTAAAATCTCTTTTTTTTCTTTTTCTACCAATAAATGAATTTAATCCAGCTTTCATCCAAGCTGTTTTTGCTCTAGAAAAAACTCTAGAATTTAATAATCTATATCATTTTGTAGCTTTTAAGATTTTTTTATGTCTTTTTTTAGTCATAAGACCTCTTTTTACTCTAACCATATGTGTAATTATAAGTTATAAAATTGAAAGTTATATGAAATATAACTTATTCTTTATGCAAAAGGGAGCATTTGTTTGATTTTTTTCGTTTCAGTTGATGCAACGATGAAACCATATTTATTTCTTCCTTTTGCTTTTTTACTTTTATCTGAAAGTAAATGTTTTTTGAAAGCTTTTCCTAATTTAAATTTACCTTTTGCAGTAACTTTCACTCTTTTTTTTACTCAGCTTCTTGTTTTTAAAGTCATAATAATAAAATTAAAATATATATTATCTATCTTTGTAAGATATTTTTTATTTAGGAAGTAACATTACTATAAAATTACTTCCAGCTCTTACTAATTTTTTATCTATTTTATAGAAAGGTTCTAACATAGACATAAAAGTTTCAATTTTTTCAGTAGCAATATCTTCATAATGATTTTCCCTTCATCTTAATACTAGCATTACTTTGAGAGGATTTCCTTCTTTCGCAAATTTTTCAGCTTGATTTTTTTTCACTTCTAGATCATGATCTCATATTTTAAAAGTAATCTTAATAGTTTTTAGATCTGGGGCTTTTCATTTTTGCTTATTTTTTTGATCATGTTTTTTTTGTTTATACAAAAATTTACCATAATCAAGCATTTTTATAATAGTGAAATCTCCTTCTTTTCAAAGTTGCATAAGATCTAGATTTAACTCTTTTGCTTTTATTTTCGCTTCAGATAAATTCATCTCTCATAGAGCTTCTCAATCTTCATTTATAAGTTTTACTTTCGATGCTTTTATAGCATCATTTAAAGGTCTTTTGTTATCTTTCATGAATTATATTAAGATTTTAAAGAAGATTCTAATTTTTTGAGCATTGCAGAATATTTAGATTTCTTTCTATCAGCATTATTTTTATGTAGTATATTTTTTTTCACTAATTTATCAATATTTGATTGTAATCCTGAAGAAACAGTTTTTCAATCTTTTTTTGTATTTAAAAAAACTTTTCTTGCAGCTTCAACATCACCATTTTTTATAGCAAGTTCAAATGCTTTTCTAGTTTCTTTATACATATCTTTAAAGTGTTCATTTCTAGAATGTCTTTTTACACTTTGTCTTAACGCTTTTTTAGCAGATTCAATTATAGGCATAGTTTTGCTTAAAATAAATATAAAATAACAGTTGGGGCTAGTTATTAGTATTGTCAGTGGGACAATATACGGAGCATAGTATATAAAAATAAATGGAATAGTCAAAAAAATTTTTACTTTTATAACTTTATTTTATTTTAGCCTATATAAAGGATCCTTAATTATGAATAAATCATTCCCTACCAGAGAACAAATACTTAAATTTGAATATTTAAAATATTTTATTATGATATAAAAAATATTTCATTATCCTAAATAACTATGTGATTAGAGGATTTTATTCCAAGTGAAAATTGAGATGCATGACCAAAATCAAATGAGGTGTCAGAAAAATTCAAAGAATCAACTAAAAAAGCTGCTGCTGGAATGAAAAGAGTACAAAAAGATGAAAAAAAGGCAAAAAAATTTGATACTATTCTTGCTTCTTTTTTAGTTAAAATTATTAAAAATGAAAAATATGATTCTTTACTGAGTGATTTATTTTTATCTCTCGATAATTGATTCAGTTCTAATTTTTTACTCTGAATTCTATCTCTCATCTATCTGCCAATAAGTGATAGAATTAGAGAATTATCAAAAAAAGAAATTATAAATTTTAGTTATACAAAAAGTTTTTCTATGATAAATTTTGATGATAATTTAGATGAAGAAATAAAAAAAAGAATTAATTTATGGATAGAAGATATGATAGATATAAGTAGTATAGAGTATTCATCATTACAAATTCAACATATGATTCAATTATCTAGAAAAGAAGAATTCAAATCTATCATAAAACTTTGCTGAAAAGTATTCATTTTTTTCTTCCATGAAATAAATATAAATATTTCGGAAAAAAAATCACACAGTTATGTCGAATTTATACTCGAGCAAGTCTTGAATAAAATGAAATTTTTAAATTTTGAAGAAATTTAAAAAAAGATTTAAAAATCTTTTTTTTATTTACTTACTCAAGTAACTCCCGAATCATCGAAATCATCAACTATATATCTTTTTTTTCGTTCTTCCAAAACAATTTGTCTTTGCTTTTTTAATATATCTAATAATTGATATGGCTTCGGCATAAATCGAAATACTCTTTCTTCTTTTGTTTGTGTTTCAATGATTATTTTTCAAAATCAAAGCAAATTTGAAAAAAATCATCTTGAGTATGCATCTAGCTTTACTATTTTAAAAGCATCTACTACTTCTATATCATTTCTCATAATAAGGGAAGTATTGATAATAAATATTTGGTCATTATTAATGATAAATAAATAATTATAATATTCAATAGTTCATAAAATAAATTTAAAAAAAGAATAATTAATCAATATGAATACTAAAGGAAAAAAAACATACAAAACTAATTCTTCACCTATTTGTCATCTATATTGAATTCAAATATATCCAATAAATAACGAAATAAATATAAAGAATGAAAATTTTATAAAATAGAGTACTACTAAAATATAATGTTTTTGTATAATAGAATAGCCATCTTTCGAAAAATAAGTCATATTAATAAAAAATTACTATAGTAAAAACTGAAGCGATAAATAAAATAACGAAAATAAAAAATATAATCCTGATAAGTTTTTTATACAGTATATTTAATCCGTGAACTTTTGTATATTCAATATGTTTCTCGTTTAAAAATTTTAATCTTTTTATAATGCTTATATAACATGAAAATAAAAATATAAAATATCAAAGTATCATTAATATTAAGTATAATTTATTCATATGTAAAATATTATATATATTATTTTGTATTATACTACATTTTAAAATTAATCAACTCAAATAAAAATTAAAATTTTTCTAAATGAATATCTTCATTCCCCTTTTCATCAAAACTATCTAGTCAATGTTTTAGTAAATAATCAATACTTATAGCATCAAATGTATTTACCTTCTTTTTTATAAATCTATATATTTCTAAAAAACCATTACTTCCATAATTCACTTCTATTTTCGCTTCAATTAAAGAACTCATTATATCTGCATATTTGACAATTTTCCCATTTTCTCCATCAAATGGATGTAACATAAAATTATAAACTTCATTTTTATAATCCTCTGTTATATAACAAAATAAATAATCGTTCATCATATCGATTTCTACTTTTTCTAAAAGTTTCACAAATCAAGGAACAGCTTTTTTAGTCGGAGTTATAATATCTCAAGTAATAGCTTCTGGTATATCATGATAGAGTGATCTTAAAAGCATATCAAGCATATTATAATTATTTCAATTATGATTTTCAATCATCACTATCACATAACTTAAAAAAGTAATAATCACTAAATGTGACATAACTGAAATTGGATATATTCTTTTTTGTTGATTCCATCTCATACAATGTGATAATCTCCTAATATAGGTTAAATACTTCATAAAATTATCATTTTTTAAAAGCTCTTCCATGCTTTTTAAGTCTTTTATATCTTCTTGAAATCATTTTTGAATTTGCTTTAAAGGAAGTTCATACATATCAGTAAAGACTTTTTCATTTACCTGGCATTCTTTATATCAAGCAAATCTTTTTGATGCATTTATAATATGAAGCTCAAGATTTTTTGAACTATTATCCAATATTTCTCTCATATCTTTTTTTATATATTCCGGAGCTTCTAGAGATAAAATATATTCTACAGCTTTATTTTCGATATCAAGAAATATATTTTTATCATTTTTTAGAATATAATCTTTCGTTCCTGAATTAATATCAGAAATAATTAAACTTTTAAATGAATTAAATATAATTCTTTTCATTAAAAATTCTCTATCAACTTTATTTCCATTTTTTTCTTCTAAAGAAGCTAAAAATAAAGCTATATGGAGAGTATAACCAACATTATCGAGTAAACTTACATCTTCTATACGAGGATAATTATTCCATCTTTTCATAGAAAGTCATCTCGTGAGCATATTTTTTAATAAATTTCAAATCATATTTTTTTGATATATAATAAAATCTTGAAAAAAAATCTTTTTCATTATACTCATAGTATATATGATAACTAAAAAAGTAAATATGAAAATATGAATTGATATAAGAAACCTATCATTGGATCAAAAAAAATTTTCTTGCGAATTTATAAAATATTTTCATTCTCAAAATAAAAATGCTTTCTTAAATATTTATTCAAATAATGAAATAGAGTGAATTACAACTATTGCATCTAAAAAATTTCATAATATTTTTTGAGAACAAATTTTATTTTTACAGCAATTATTACAAGATCAAAATGATCTTGTCATTACTTTTAATGATAGTTTTCCTCTGTTATATAATAAAAGATTTATATCAGTAATTACTTCTTTAGAAAAATTACTCTATCCAAATGTTGACAACTCTAAAACTTTTATAAAATATTCTTATCAATGAATATTAAAATATAATCTAAAAAAAGCAGAAAAAATAATATGTTTTGATGAGCAAATAAAAAAAGACATTAATGAAAAATTAAATATTGAAGAATCAAAAATTGAAATACTACCAGCTTTTTTTTACTCACAAGAAGAATCGGTTTCACAAATAGATATAAAATTAAAACATTCATTCACTTGAGATTATCTCATATATGATAGTGAAATATGAACCAATAAAAATATAAAAAGACTCATAGAAAGCATATCAAAAATAAATATAAATATAATTTTTATTGGGAATAAGATATCAAGTGATTTAGAAACAAGAGAGCTTATCATTAAATTATGATTAAAAAATAAAGTAATATTTGCATATCCTGAAGAAAAAGAATTATGACTCTATTATAAACAATCTTTATGAGTTATTTTTCCATTACTTTATAGTAGTTTTCCTTTATGATTAAGTACATCAATATATTATAAAACACAAATATTATCAAGTAATATAGATGAATTATATAATATTTTTGGTGATAAAATAGAATATTTTTCACCTATTTCTACTATTGAAATGACTCAAAGTATTGAAAATCTCATTAAAAATGGAAAAAAAGAAGTGAATTATGATACTATTATACAAAAATACTCTGTAGAAAATTTTAGTAATAATTTATCAAAAATATGTCAAATTTAACAAAAAGAAATATTGAAATATTGAAAATTATTGTAGAAGAATTTATAGAAACTGGGGTCGTTTTATGAAGCAAAACTCTCTTAAAAAAATATGATTTGTGAGTCAGTTCTGCTACGGTGAGAAATGATATGGCTACCCTTGAAACTTTAGAGCTTATTTTTCAACCTTATAATTCAGCTGGAAGATTACCAACAGCAAAATGATTAAGAGTTTTTATTAATTATCTCATGAAAGAAATGCCTAACCATTTTTTAGATAATAAAAATGTAAAAATTTTATGAAATGACATAAAAACTTTAGAAGATTTTATTTATAATATAACGAGTGAATTAGCAAAAAAAAGTTGAGAAATTTCATTTTTTATTTCAGAATGAAATGGAATTTTGGAACATTCTTGAATGAGTAGTTTTTTAGAAAATAACTATAAAATGCTTGGAAATAGTATTTTTAGTATACTCAAAATGTTAGAAGATAAAGTAAGTTTTACGAAATTCATATCTTCTTTATCATTAAATGAGTGAGTAAATATATTTATTTGAGAGGAAAATATTATTAGTTTTCTCAAAGATTATACTTTAATAGTGAGACCAATTGTTATTGATGAAAAAATTTGATATATTTGACTGATTTGATGATTAAAAATGAACTATAGTTTTAATATAAGTATTATCAGATGAATAATATAAAAAAATTCTTTCCATATGGAAAGAATTTTTTTATATTATAAATATTTTGAAACAATAGTTTTTAACTCTTCTTTTTGTTTTACTCATACCATTTGTTCTACTGGTTTTCCATCTTTTAAAAGCAGTAATGTAGGAATACTCATAACTCTAAATTGTTGAGCTAATACTGGAACTTCATCAACATTTACTTTTCCAACTTTCATTTGAGATCACATTTCAGATTCAAAATCAGCTAAAATTGGTAACATCATTTGACAAGGACCACACCATTCTGCCCAAAAATCAACTAAAACGACTCAAGAAGAAATTTCTGTTTGAAAATTCTCTTCATTTAATATTACTACTGACATATTTTATTTTATTAATATATAAATTAAGTACATGAATTATATATATTTTGAAAAAAAGTAAATAGGAGTTTTTAAAATAAATTTTTTGAATGTGTGGGTTAGAATTAATCAAAACATTATCAATAGTATTTTTTGATATGTTTCATAGTTATTTTATATTTTATTTTAAGGAAACACTTATTCACAATAATATGTACTTATTTTCTTTACTTTCCACTTTTTACTCGATTACAATTTTTACACAGCATTTGACAATTTTCAGCAGTTGTTTTTCATCACTTATGGCATGGTATGATATGATCTGCTTCCATTTCACTCAGTTCAAAATGTTTCTCACAATGAGTACAAATTCATGCTTGTCTTTCATAGCTTTCTCTTTTTTGTTTCTCAGTAAAAGCACGAATACTCAAAAACTTTTCTTTTTTTGTTAAGAGATAGCTATATATTCATGATTTTTTCGTTACATCTTCATCTTGCATAAGTTTTTTTGTTTCTCGTTCAAGAATATTTGAATCAAAAAAAGTATTTTTAAACTCGTTGTAGAGGGGTCAAAAAGCTACTCATTTCATTTCTTTTCTATAATTTGGAAAAATAATTTTGATCCAATTTATGACATTTTGAAAATATTGCCATAATTCACTTGCTGTTGCTTCATGTTGATTTTTCGCCATATATTCTTCTATATTTTCATTACTTATCCACGAAATAGCTGTTTCTAAATAGTCTTGTCTGATAGGTGATCCGTTTAAATAATCACTTCCCATACCATAAGCTGGGCATGAAGTTTTGGAAAAATATTTTTTAGCATCGGTAAGCCAGGTTCCAGTATAAATAGCATTTCTGAGTTCTTGATCAGTGAGTTTTTCTCCAGCAATATTAATGGTTTTGAACCAATCGAGTTTTTCTTTATCTTGTCATTCACAAAAATAAATCATGAGTTTATAGTCAAGAATTTGCTCTTTTTCAGTATCTTCAAGATTATGAAAATATTGATAATTGAGTGAAAATTTTCCATCTACATATTCGCAAATACTAATCGTTCTTTGTTGTCAGTCAAGGATTTCAAAAGTTCCGTCTGTATTTTTTACCCAATACATAACATTGAGAGGAAAGTTTTTTCTTACGGTTTCTATAACTGAGTCTCTTTGTTTGTCTTTATAAACAAATTCTCTTTGGTATTTTGGACGAATATTAAGAAGTCAAGAATATCAAGTAACTCATTCTTCTTGATTATTTTTATAGTTTTTTACCACTTCTCTGATAGGAATTTCTTTTAATTGGATTTGCATAGGTAGTTTTGGTTAGATAGTAATTTTTAAAGTTTTTTGTTTTTGATAAATATTCTTGCATATTTCATTTTTCAATTAATTATATGTATACCTCCATAAAAATATTCTCCTACAATGTTACCTGAAGACATACCTAAAATTTCAAACTGTTTTGGATTATATTTATCTAAAAAAGTTATAGGAACTCACATAGGTCCAGTATAATTTATTGGAATATCTTTTACTTTATCTACATTGATAGCATCATAATTATCATATTTTGGATATTCATTTGGATTATATGTTTTATATAAAATTAAATCTTCATATCTTTTTGTTGTTTCTAAATTGGTAAACCAACCAACATTTCCAAATTTTTGAGTTGTCTTATCGGGCTTTTTAAATTCTTTTACTTTTCCATATCAAAACCAAAGTTTATTTTCTTTAATAAATTTAAAAACTTCTTTATAAGTAATAGCATTATCATTTCAAATAATTAGAAATTTCTTTTTATGTTCCATAAGTTGAGTAATATATTCTCGAAAAAGTGAGAATGGTGGATTAGTAAGAACTATATCAGCTTCTTTTAATATTTCTATACATTCAGGACTTCTAAAATCTCAATTTCATTCTAATGGCATCCCAAAAATTTTAAATATTTCTCCATTATCAAAAATACTTGTATTTTTTATATATGGTATGATTTGATGTAAATTTTTACTATTTACTTCAATTTTATAACTTGAACTATTTATTTCAAAATGAGTAGTAATAAGTTTTTTTAATCAAAAAGCTTCGAATTGTAAAACAAAGTATTTAAAAAAATCACTGTATCAAGGATCATCACAATTACAAAAAATAGTTTTTCATTTGAGTTCAGTTTTATAATGAGAAACTTCTTTTTCTATATCAGTCAATTGAGTATAAAATTCATCATTTTTTTCTCGTTTTGCATTCGTTAAATTATTATTTTTAGAGTTTTTTTTCATATAAAAAAGCATATTAAAAAATTAATATGCCAAAATAAAATGTATTTGTGGTAAATAAAAGGAGCAACATAAATTGCGACAGTTATTCACCACGAATAAACTATAATATCCTAAAAAACAAGGAGCTAGCAACATATGTTGCTCCTATTAATTTTTTAAAATATTACAGTTTATTTAGTTTATTCGTGGCTTTCTCTTTATAACTTTTTTATTCATTTTTGCAAACCAGATTTTGAAATTCAAAAAAATTGACTTAGTAAGATAAAAATATATAATTATCTTACTTTATAAATAAACCCCCCAATATGACTACAACCTTAAAAGAAAGAAGCATAAAATGATCTTTTACTATAAAACCAGATTTATTTAAAAGATTAGAATGAACTCCGAACAAATCAAGAATAGTAAATGAAGCATTGTCTATTTATTTTGAAAGAAATGATTATTTACAAAAAGCAGAGGAAGAGTTTTGGAATGAAAAAATCAGAGCTTGACTTCGTGATGTAGAAAATTGAGATACAATATGTATTAATCCAAATTGAGAAGAAGTTACAGAAGAATTAATAACAAAAGCAATATGGGGATAAACTGAAATTTTATAAAACATTTTGAATTGACTAAGATTTTTAGAAAAGAAGTTCTAAAATATACTAAAAATAATGATGATTTAGCTATAAAAATTAAATTATGTATTAATGATTTTACAAAAAATAAATTTGAATCTATTTATTACAGAAAGCCATTAAAAAATGGGGAATTTAAAAACTGTGATATTCACGAATTACAAGTTTGATGAGATTTTAGAATTATTATTCAAATTAAAATTTCTATGAATAAAGATGGAACTTATAGTTGTTATTTTATTAACTTTTGAAATCATTCAAGTTTGAATTTAGTTTGAAATAAGAAATTGAATATAAATCCGGTAAACTAAAAAACTCAACGATATATCGTTGAGTTTTCACATTTTTTATTGGAGCGAGGGACCAGGTTTGAACTGGCACACCCAAGGGTTGAAGCCTTAGTACACTCACTCTTTTATGTTACCCTCGCATGTAAAAAATGTGAGTGGATTATATAAAAAAGTGTTTATTTGTCAAAATTTTTTGTAAAAACTTTATTTTTAATATTCTTTGTATAAGGTATATACTCTATTATTTGAATTATTTATATGAATATAAAAGAAATTATAAAGGTTCTTGATGAACTCTTCCCTAATCCAAAAACTGAATTATATTATAATAATGAATTTCAGCTTTTAGTCGCTATTATTATGTCAGCTCAAACCACAGATAAACAAGTCAATAAAATAAATAAGATATTTTTTACCAAGTTTACTACACCGAAAGATTTATACTTATTAGGAGAAGATGAAATAAAAAACAATATAAAAACAATTTGACTCTATAATTCAAAAGCAAAAAATATATATAAAACTTCTCTTATGCTTTGTGATATATACGATGAAATTATCCCAAGTGAAATAAATGAATTACAAAAACTTCCTTGAGTATGAATAAAAACAGCAAAAGTTTGGCTCAGTATTATAAAAAACGAATCCTATCTTGCTGTTGATACTCATGTTCATAGAGTCCTCAATCGACTTTGAATCGTAAAAACAAAAACTCCTTGAGAAACGGATAAGATAGCTGCAAAAAAACTGAAAAAAGAAGATTTAGCTCGATTACACCATACACTCATATTATTTTGAAGATATTATTGTACAGCCAGAAATCCAAAATGCTCTGAATGTAAACTGATTCATTTATGTAAATACAAAGATAAAAATTTGCCAAAATAATAATCTTCTTATAATACACTAAAATTATTTTAGTGTATTATTTTTTTATAATGAAAACATTTTATTTTTCGACGATCAATTTATGATGTTCAAAAAATCTGGTTGATTTAGAATTTATGATTGGAAATATTTTTAATCTCTCAAATGAAGTAGAAATAGAATTTTTTACTGATCCTGATATGCAAGAAGTTGAATATCTCATTATTAATACTTGTTGATTTTTATCAAGTTCAAGAGCTGAAGCTGAAAATCTCATCAAAGAATATGATGAAAAAGGAAAGAAAATCATTGTAATGTGATGTTATACTGAAGTCAAAGATGATGTTTTTCTCAGTTCTTTAAACAACTTGTATGCCGTTATTCCTCATAGCGAATCAAAAAATCTTGATCTGATTTTTAAATCAAAATCTCTTCAAACGCTAAAATCAAAAATGAATGGAGTAAAACAAGATAAACTCAAAGACTTCTTAAAAAATATTGGCTGAGATAATATATGATCCCAAGCATTTATTTGGCAGTGAGATGATGTAAGAGCTTATTTACATGCAGATTATGGATATGAATATTTAAAAATTTCTGAATGATGTGATAATAATTGTACTTTTTGTATTATTCCAAATATTAGGGGGAGACAAAAATCAAGGAGTATTGAAGACATTATAAAAGAAGTTCATACTATGGTGAATTATTGAATAAAAGAAATTGAAATCATAGCTCAAGATACAACGAGATATGGAATAGATATCTATGGAGAATCAAAACTCATTGATTTACTCGAAGCTATTGATCAAGTTCCTTGAGATTTTACATATAGGCTCTTTTATCTTTACCCAGATATATTAAGTTTTAGTCATTTAGAAAGACTCAAAAATCTCAAAAAAATGCTTCCATATTTTGATATTCCATTTCAACATATATCTCCAAAAGTATTGAAATTAATGTGAAGATTTTATAACGAAGATCATATTTATGCATTTCTCGATTTTATTAAAACAAATTTCAAAAATGCCTTTATTCATACAAACTTTATCGTTTGATTTCCTGGAGAATGAGAAGAAGATTTTGAAAAATTAAAAGCATTTACAAAAAAATATGAGTTTGACAGTGTTTCTCTGTTTTGATACCATGATGAACCTCTTGCAACATCAAGTAAACTCTGAGAAAAAGTCAGTGATACCGTGATTGAACAACGAGTATTTGAATTACGAGAAATACTTGATGATATATATGATAAAAAATATGATATGAGAATATGAACAACAGAAATTGGATTTATTGCTGAAATATCAGGAAATAAGTTATCCGTAAGACCCGAAATAAAAGCTCCAGAAATAGATGAATATGATATTGTGAGAAAACATCAAATTCTCAAATGAAATATTTGAATTTGAGAAAAAATTGAGTATAAAGTTATCTAGTTTACTTATTAATGAATCGTATATGAAAATATTTTTTTCTATATTACTCAATGCATCAATATTGTTTTTGATTTATTTTTTATTAAATAATGAAACACATCCTAGTGCAGTCGTAGTACTTCCACTATGATTTGATTCATGGAAAACATATCTTTTATGATGAATTATTTTATGACTATTAAATACATTTGTAAAACCATTCCTCAAGCTTTTATGATTTCCCCTTTTTTTTATATATCCAATCGTAAGTTTATGTATCAATGGACTTCTTCTTTGGTTATTATCAAAAACTATAAATGACATATTAATGCTTCCAAATATGATATTTCAAATCAATGGAACTATAAATTTTATAATTGCAGTTGCAATTTTTACAATTCTGAATATTTTATATTCGATATTATTTTCTAAAAAATAAAAAATGTCTACTGTGCTAACCATAACTTTAATAGTTGTTTGTGTATTACTTATTATTATTGTTTTAATTCAAAACAAAAATGTCTCATTAAATCTTTCTAGTATGGGGGGTGGAATGTGAACAGTAACAAAAAGATGATGAGAAAAAGTTTTACATATAACTACCATCGTACTTGGAACTTTATTTGTAGTAAATTCTTTATTATTATTTTTTATAAAATAAATTATTACTAAATTTTTTTCATGATTAAGGAAAATATTAATAGATTAAAAAAATACTTGTTTTTAATAAGTATATTTTTTTCAGTCCTGATAGGATCACATATCCTCTATATCTATATGTATGATAATGCTGAAGAAATCGCTACAGAATGAGGAACTATTTCAGAATGAATTATATGAGATTTTCCTCATTTAAATCCTCTTTTAAATAGTACTGATTATAATAAAAATATTCTCTCTATGCTATATAGAAGTTTATTAAAATATGATTTTAAAAATAAAAGTATTACCTCAGATCTTGCTACTTGTAATATCAAAAACCTCAATTATATAGAATGTTATTTAGAAAATAACATTCAGTGGTCAAATGGAAAAGAAATCAATTCAGATGATGTAGTTGCTACCTATAATATCATAAAAAATTCTGATATAAATCCAGTAATGAGGTCTTTTTTAAAAGATACAACGATAGAATCAAAGAAATGAATGATTACTTTTTCAAATACAAATAATGATATAAATTTTTTAAAAGTTTTCTTTCAGCCAATAGTACCAAAAGAAATATTAGATAATATTTGAAATAAAGAATTGTTTTGAAAATTCAATCCAGTAGATGGTATTTTTTCAGGTCCTTATAAAGTTGAAGTTATTAGCTATGACGATAGTCTGTGAATCCAAAAACTTATATTGAGCAAAAATGAATATTATAAAAAAATCAATGTACTGATTGCAAAATATATTTATAAATTTTTTAGAGATCAAGAACATTTTTTAAAACACAAAGATACTATCAATGTTTTTTTTGATAAAAATAATATTATTTGAGAAAGTATTCCAAGACTCAATAATATTTCATACTCTCTTCATCAATATATTTCTCTTTTTCTCAATGAAGAAAAAATAAAGAATTATAATTTGAGAAATTTTATTTTATCAAAAATCGATACGAATAATATATTAACGAATTTATGAAAATGATATAAAGAAGCCGAAAATGCTTATTTAATGAGTGGAGTTATTTATAAACATGAAGTTCAAAATCTCAATTTAGAAAATACAGTACAGGAAATGTGATTTTATAAAAAAGACTTTTTATTGAAACATCTCATCGATGAAACAAAAAAAATAGAAGAAAAAAAAATAGAAGAAAAAATTAATTCAAATTTAGTATATATATCATGATCTATTATTAATAAAAAATATAATTTTATACACGAAGATAATATACTTATATCAGGTATAACCAAAGATGACAGGGTTGAAGAAGTATATGTAAATGAATATAAGCTTTCGTGATTTAAAAAATGAAATAAAGATTTTTTTTATAGACTCAAAACTGATTTTAAAAATATTTCAATTTGAGAAAATAACTATAAAATATACTTTTCTATCTGATGAAAAAAAGAATTAAAAGAAGAATTTTTTATTACTTTTAGTACGGATATAAATAAATTAAAAACTATTGAAGATAATTTCTTTAAAAAAGATATAAAAATTGAAGATAAAAAAGTAAAACAAGTAGTAAATGAGGAAAGAAAACAAAAAATTATAGCCCTAAATGATACCTATTATTATGATTATAATTTAAATAAATTTCGTTTAAAATTATATTATATTAATGATAATTCTGAACTCATTTCGGTGAGTAATACTATTAAAAATTCACTAGAAACATATGGAATAATCGTAGATAGTGTATGATTAAGTCTGAGTGAATTAAATAAAAAAATAACTTCCTGAGAGAAAGATTATGATATAATTCTCGTTGGAATTGATTTATGAATATTTGATTTTAACATCTATCCTTATTTTCACTCAAGTCAATCTCAATTATGATTTAATTTTTCAAATCTAAAAAATCTCAAATGAGATATCTTACTTGAAGAATTAAAAACAAATTTTATTGATATCAATAAAAGAATCGAAATACAAAAACAAATAATGGATATAATTTATGATAAAAAAATATTTAAAACTCTCTATAAAAAAATAAATACTGTGCTTATAGATAAAAATATCAAAAATTTTAAACTTTCTGAAACTATGCCATATGATCTTTGAGTAAATGATAGTATTGAAAATTCATATGTCACAAATGAGAAAAAAATAAACTTTAAAGAAAAAAGTTTTTATAACTTTCTAGATTTTATTCTCAAAATATTAAAAAATGAATGATAATATAAAAAAAAATATCATCCAAAAAGCATGGGATATTATTCATGAAGATAGTAAAATTAAAAAATTTTATTTTGTTCCATGACTTATTTCTATCATATTTTTAACGATAATACTTGTATATCAAAGTATTTATACCTATGTAGAATTATTTCATAAAGAAGATAAAGCTTTAAGAGTTATTTTGAATGTATTTCATTCATGATATATTACTGAAATTTTAATATGATTTGTATCATTTTTGTTATTATACATACTATTCATGCCTTTATTTGAATCAACTTTAATATCCTATATAGCGAAAAAAAAAGAAAGTGATACTCTCGTAAATATTTCTGATAGTGTTTGAGTTTGACTCTATAGATATTTACCATTATTTGAATTTTGAAATATTTTTGCTCAGTTTAAATTTATAAGTATTCTCAATGAATATTTATTTTGTTTGAGATTTATTGGAATTGAATATATAGGGTATTTATCACTTGCTTTTTCATTTTTGCTTTTTGTATCAACGATTGTGAATATATTATTTGCCTATGCAAGATTTGAAATAATCTTGAACAATAAATCTGCTTTGGAAAGCATTAATGAATCTATTAAAATAGCAATATTAAATATTTGAGTCACAACAAAACTCTATTTTTATATGTTTTTAGTGAATATAAGAATTATTATAAATTTCTTTGTATTTTTATTTTTCCCATTTTTTATCGCAACAGCTATCACTTATATAACAACAAAATTATTTTTAATCATAACCGTAATGGTTTTAAGTCTTATATTTTTATTTTTAATTATACTTCTTGGATATCTTGGGTGAGTTTTTGAAATATTAAAAACATCTATTCGGTATTTTGCTTATATAGAATGAAAAAAGAATATATGAGAAAGTGAAAAAAATGATGATTCTCATGAATCATCTCATCATGAAGAGCAGCATCATTAGAAAGATGCTTTTTTAGAAATTTTTTAAAATTCACATATAAGCCAACCCTATAGCATCGGCTGCATCATCCGGCTTTGGAATTTCAGTGAGTCAAAAAAATATTTTTATAGCATTTTGAAGCTGTAGTTTATTTGCTTTCCCATTTCCACAAATAGCTGATTTGAGTTCAAGAGGAGTGTATTCTAATATTTCAATTCATTGAAAAGCGAATTTATAAAGTATCACTCCCCTTACATGAGAAACATCGATTCATGTTTTTATATTATTCGTAAAAAAAAGTTTCTCTATAACCACCCTTTCTGGAGAATATTTTTCAATTAAAAAATCTAAATCTTTTGAAATATCCAAAATTTTATCTTTTAACGGTATTTTGGGAAGAGTTTGAATAATTCAATAATCGAGCAATTTTTTTTCGCTTCATTTCTTTTCGACTATCGCATATCAAACGGTAGTGGTTCCTGGATCTATTCAAATTACTATCATAATCTGTTTGTTATAAAATTTAAGTATATTTATATCTTTATTTTACTCTCTTACTTGAAATAGTCTGAAGTCTTCCTTCAATTATTTTTATAACAACTTCATAACGTTCTTTTTCTTCATTTTGAATCATCTCCAATTCTACTTGAACTTTGAAAGTATCATCTGGGAGTATTTCTCTTGAGAGAATCTTAACATTCATGACATCTTTATAAGTTTCAAAAAACTTTTCAAATGATTCTTTTGGTTGGTATTTGAGATTATAAGCAGTAAGAAGATTGCAGGCATCTTGTTTTTTACATGTTTCAGAATTATAAGGATAATCTGGATTATTTCTTTCTTCTTGTGTTTGAATTTTTGTTTCTTTCTTTTCTTCTGGAGATAAGTCTTCCCAGGATTTTGCAACACCCAGATAGCTTCCAATAATCTCATAATATAAGTCAATAGGATTAACGATACTTGAATACAAAAATGTTCTGAACGTTTGTGCTTTTTTATCGCAATCAAAATCTATTTGATTTTCCGTCATTTTTGAATGACATTCATATCCTAAATCTATACTTTCCATCATTCCTATTCGTATATCTCCGATCTTTTCTCTAAAAACAATCCAAGAATTACCGCCACCCCCTTCATCTATTTTTTCCTGCATTTTCTGGGTATATGGTGTGATTTTTCCTGTTTGTGGATCAAACACTCATTGAGTGAGATAGTATCAATAGTTTCAAACAGGAGGTGACTCACAAGGAGCTTCGCTTGCTTCACATTCGCTTGCTGAAGTATAGAAAGCTATTGTAGAATAACGATATTCTTCTCCATTATCTGAAGCACTATGTGGCATGAGTTCATATTCCCCCTCTATTTCTCTTGTCTCTTTATTGTACACTTTGAAAGATTTTTTTGGAAAATGATACATGAGTTTTTTGTCTTTTCATTCAGATTTCTGAGGAGTAGTTTCTGACAATAAGAATACGAGATACGGAGTATTTATAGTTGTTACTTTTTCGTCCTTTATAATATCGATAGTATCTCGCACATAGGCAACTTGATATTCGCTAAATTTCTTTTTAGAAATCTCATAAAGAAGCAAAGTCGTGGAAAGACCAATTCAATTATTTTCACCCAAACTCACCGGGAGGATAATATACTGTGAATAATCTGATTTTATCGGTCAAAAGAGATCCTTGAAAAATGAGGTAAATTTTTCATTTTTCAGAAAACCACCAAGGATAAGTTTCTTGAAAAAATGTTCATATTTTCAGAGAAATTGAGCATCTTCAGTATATACTGTTATGTCTTCTTTTTGATAGAATTCAGGTTGTGATTTCTGTGTGTACTCAGAGAAAAAAGTTTCATATTCTTTCTCTAGATCTTTATCGAGTTTTATTCAACCAAAGACATCTTTGAGACGTTTTTTTCTTTCTATTATTGCATTCTTACTTGTATCGATCAATTTTTGATAAGCCTCCAACGAGTCCCAAGAACAAGCAGGATCATTTTTGAGTTTCTGATCTCTTTTTATTAGCATACAACCACCTTCTCTATGACCTAATGAGTTATTGAAAAAAGCTATATCATCCTTAGTAACAGTATAAATAATATTTGTTGTGTCTTTTTCCTTGGTATACAGACTAAAAAAATCATCTTTATTGAATCATAAATACAATGGCTTATCTATAAGAATTTTTATGTATTTAGATTCACGATTATAATCATAAATAGGTGCATCTTTTTCTGAGCGAAAGGATTTAAAAACAAGCACCCCTCATTTTTCATTTAAAAAATATATTCTCCCCTCTATTCGACCATTTGAAGAATTTTCTGTAAGCTTAGCAAAATAAATATTTTCAGAAAATTTTACAATTTTTACGAGAAAGCTACCACTTCAAGACGTATCGGTTACCCCTTCATTTTTATTTGTTGCAAGCGAAATAGTCACACTTTCAACTCAATACTCATCTTTTGTATATTTTTGTTCTTTTGAGTGAGTTAAAATTGTATTAAACTTTTCAAAAATCTCTGAAGAAATTTCAGTATTTTTACTCTGATTGATATCATTTCCACTCGCACTCAAAGATCCTGTCGATTGAATAACTCCAGATCAGTTCAAAGAAATTGGTAATAATTGTTCTATTGTATCATAGTCCCTTAAAAAAGCTGAAAGAGCAAAAAGAGATATGATAATGACGAGAATTGCAGTATATTTTATAGATTTTTTCATATATTTATTCAAAAAATAATATTTTTATTATTATATAATGAATTTCATTTTTACCAATCTTTTTTATTATCAGCATCTTGTAATAATGAGTTATCAAAAGAAGGAGTATTAAAAAAATTATCAAATTGACTGAATGGATCTTGGGAATTTTGAGGTTGATATACTTTTCAAACTTCTGATTGATTTTGTTTTTGTTCTTCTTTTAGTTGTTCTTCATAGGCTTTTAATTGTTTTTCTATTTCTGGTGAATTTCATTTTTCTTCTGGTTTATTTGAAGAAGAAGCTGTACTTCCAGATTGTGATTTTTCACTTCCAGTTCAGGTTTTATTTTCTTCTTTTGAAATACTTCCGGTTTGAGTTTGTGTATTTCCAGTTCCTGTATTTTCATTGGTTACACCAGATCAATTTTGATAATTCTCACTATTGCTTCCAGTTCCTGTATTTTGATTGGATTGAGTTCCACTTCCCGTTTGGTCTGAATTTTGCTCTTTTTTCTGTTCTTCTTGTTTCTTTTTTTGTTCTTTTTCTTTTATTTCTTTGAGTTTATTCATAACAAATTCAAGATTTTTCTTGGTTTCTTCATCATATCTTATATCAAGAGCCGTGCTATAATATGTAACTGCAGTTTCTAAATATTCTATTTCCTTTTGCTTGTCAATCAAAGATAATTGATAATAATTATTCCCTATATTATGATTGAGTTTAAAATAAAATTCATTCTTTTCAGGAATCAAAATACTGAGATATTTTTCATTTGATTCGATATATTTTTTTTCTTTATAGAGTATATTAGCTCTATTTAAAATACTTTCTTTTGAATTTGATTGTAAGTAATATGAATTTGCCGATGAAAAATTCCCCTGACTAAAAAAATAATTTCCAAGAGCATTTGAGTAAAAATCTTGAAATGAGAAAAAATTAATGATACAAAATCACAAAATAAATGAAAACATTAAAATCTTTTTCATAGTCTATTATTAAATAAATAAAGTCATAAAAATAGTATAAAAAACAAAAAACTAATCATCGAAAGAAATCTTCCACCATCAGCTAATTCTCAAGATGCTGATTTTTTGAGAACAGTTTTATTTAATTTTTCTATATATGAATGAAGATTTTCCATATCTTGTATATCTTTTACCTGAATAAAATCTGCTTCTAGAGAGCGAGCTATTTCTTTTAAATTTGGCACATTGATTTTAGAAATAACTTCTTCTCCATTATAAGTTTGATAGGTGTATCTTCCAAAAAAATCTTGTCATTCAATTATTTTTCATCACTCATTACTTCCTACTCAAACAACAAAATAGTGTATTCCGGGTATTTTTTGTGATATTTTTTTTATATTTTCTGAATGAATACTATCATCACTTTCTCATCCATCAGAGATAAAAATCATTGCTTTACTTCTTTTTTCATCAGTAAACCTCTCTACTCAAAGAGCAAAAGCACTTTCAAAATCACTTCATTGTTTCAAGAGATTTTTATAATCTACTCCATCCAAAAATGTTAAAAATAAATCATTATCATCGGTAAGTGGAACACTCGAAACAGCTTCTCCAGCAAATATAACGAGTCAATATCTATTTTCGCTGTGTTTGGAAATAAACTCGGCTATTGATTTTTTTACTAAATCAAGTCTGGTGTAATAATAATTATCATCTTTAAAATCAGCTACATTCATAGATTTACTCACATCAAGAGTAAAAATGATATCAATTCATTTTGAGTCAATTGATTCTTGTTTTTCTCCATATTTTATTCAAAAAATCGAAAGAAAAGCAATAAAAAACGATACAAACAAACAAATATATTTTATATAAAAATATGTATTAGAAGCAAGTAATGTATGATTTTTATTAAAATGAATTTGGTTTTGTATATTTTTATACAATAAAAATGCTATAAAACCAATTCAAATTATGAATATAGAAAATGTATAAAAATTAAAATTTATTACTTGCATAGTCAATATCTTTAAAAATAAGAACGGAAAAAATAAATAAATTTAGCACGAGAATTATTATGAAATAAGTATAATACTCCGTATAAAGTTTGGTAATATGTATTTTTATGTCATTTTTTTCTAGTTTTTGTAATGTATCAAATATTTTTGTAAAAGAGTTATTATCAGTAGCTCTGAAAAATTCTCAGGAAGTATTTTGAGCTATTTCTTTCAAAGCTGTATCATTGAGTGGTGGAATTTGTTGTTCTTGAGTAAATCATCATCCTATATTTATTTTTATACTTCCTCATTTTTCACTTCCAATTCCAATCGTATATATTTTTATATTTTCTTTTTTTGCAGACAATGAAGCAAGAACTGGATCTACTCAAACATTTGCATCTCCATCAGTGAGTAAAATAATTACTTTTTGTCTTTTTTCATATTCCTCTTTTGAAACTCATTTTGGAGCTTTAAAAAGTGTTTTACTCATTAAAATAGCATCTCAAATAGCCGTTCCATTGAGTCAATTTCTTTGTTGATTAATACTACTGGTAGATAATCTCTGAATATTTTCTTTCAAAATATTATAATCAAAAGTCAGTGGAATAGAAGTAAATGGTTTTCATGCAAATATAACTAATCCTAACCTATCGGTTTTCAGATTTCAAATAAAATTATCGAGAACTTTTTTTGCTGCTTCCATACGATTTGGTTGCAAATCTGATGCTTCCATACTTCCAGAAACATCAAAAGCAAGGACAATATCAATTCCATTTTTTGTAATATCTTTTTTAGAATTTACAAACTGAGGATTGGCTAGTAAAATAATAAAGTTACATAAAAGAAGAAGGAATAAAGATATTTTTATATAAAATAAAATACTATTTCATCAAAAAACTTTTTTTATATCTTCTATAAAAATAAAATTCAATCCAGACCTTTGTTTTTTATAAAATAAATATCAAACAATAGGTATCAATAATACCAATCAAAAATAATATGTGTCTAAAAATTCTATATTTTGTAAGAGTTCCATAGTTTTTTATTGAGTATTTAAAAATATTTTTAATCTTGATAATAGATTTTTTCTGTATTCATCGGTATCATCTTTGATAATCTTTTCATATTGTCTAAAATATATTTCCTTAAATAATTCTTTTCATTCTTGGGGGAAATGAAATCAATTCAATTCACTGAGTGTCATTTGTGAAATATGACTTTTCGTTTTATATTCTAAAAATAATACTATCAATGATTTTACTTTTTGATAAAAAATAATATTTGAAGAATGAATATGATGTGTTTCTATACTCTGATATAACTCATTAAAGTCTATTTTTTCTTCTGTAAAAGGTATCTTTTCTATTTCATAATCAGGAATTTTTTTTGACTTTAAAAAGAAAAAAATCAGTATAAAAATAACAAAAAGTATATAAATCAAACTATAATTTATATCAAAAATAACAGGGAGGACATTTGGTTTTATATCAAAAATATCAGTCATATTAACTTATTTTATAAAAATATTGTCTGAGTTCTTTATATATATTGAGTGTGTCATCAATATAGAGGTATCAAATATGATTTTTTTGTAATTTATTTTTAAATTCATTTATTTTTTGCTGTCTCATCTCTTTATATTGTTGCTTTTTTACCGTATTATTGAGATTTATATTGATAAAATCAGAAAAAAAATTCAATGATATATGAGTTTTTTCATCTCAAAGATTATTCTCAAAAGAATCAAATATATGAATAATAATAATTTGATTTTCCTTCCCTACTATTTTTAATATTTTTTCATCATCAAAATTGATATCATCAGTAAGAACAAATATTAAACTCTTTTTTATATGTTGTTTCCTTATTTGAGAGAAAACTTTTGAAGTATCTTTTTTTACAGTTCAAAGAGTATCAAATTTTTCCATTATTTTATATAAACGAGCATATCATTTTTGTGGATACATAAAATGTTTTATTTCTTCATCATAAATAATAGCTCAAATATTATCATTGTTTTCAACAGCACAGAATCATAATGTGTATAAAAGCTCTTCTTGTAATTGTTTTTTTGTACGATCACGAGTTCAAAAATTCATACTTTGTCATATATCAAGAGCAAATATAACATTAAGATCTCGCTCTTCTTCAAATTTTTTTATATACAGATCTCATTTTTTTGCCGTAGTTTTCCAATCAATACTTTTAATACTTTCTCCATTTTCATATTTTCTTATTTCACAAAATTCCATTCCACTTCCTACAAATGCAGTTTTATAGATTCAAAAAAGATTGGCTCAAAGATTTTTTTTAAAATGAAAATCAAGTAATTTCATTTTTTTTGCTATATTCATATTTTTAAAAGTTATACGACTTCAATGGTATCAATTATTTTTTGTATTATATCCTCAGATGTTATATCGTTTGCTGATGCTTCATAGGTTAAAACTATTCTGTGAGCGAGTGCATCGATGGCAATTTCTTTTATATCTTCTGGAATAACAAAAGTTCTTCCTTGCATAAGAGCAATTACTTTTGCAGCTCAAATAAGAGCGAGTCATCATCTTGGTGAAATACCATAGAGTATATTATCTTTTCATCATTCTAAATGATAATTTTCTGGATTTCTCGAAGCATCTACGATAGAAAATACATATGTATAAATATTTTCTGAAACATATATTTGAGAAACCAGATTTTGTATATGAAGAATATCTTCTTTATGTAATATTTTTTCGATATCTTGTTGCTCTTTTGAAGTGATTTTTTTATACATTTCTATTTCATCTTCTTTTTTTGGATAGGTTACTTGTGTTTTGAGTAAAAATCTATCAAGTTGTGCTTCTGGAAGTTTATAAGTTCCTGATTGTTCTACTGGGTTTTGAGTTGCTAAAACAATAAATGGTTCATCAAGTTGGTAGCTTTTATTTCCAATCGTTACTTGTTTTTCAGCCATAGCTTCCAAAAGAGCTGATTGTACTTTACTTGGAGCTCTATTAATTTCATCAGCAAGGATAAAATTATTAAAAACAGGTCAAAATTTAATGCTAAATTCTCCAGTTTTTGTGTTAAATATCTCCGTTCCAATCAGATCACTTGGTAATAAATCTGGAGTAAATTGAATTCTGTTACATCATAAATCAAGAGTTTTTGAAAGGCTATCAATCGTTAATGTTTTGGCTAATCATGGAACTCATTCAAGGAGTATGTGTCATTTCGTTAAGAGTCCTATAATGAGACTTTTTATTAAATTATCTTGTCCAACTACTTTTTTGTGGACTTCCGTAATTACTTTTTGAATTTGCTCTTGAGCGGAAATTACTTCATTTTGTAAAATTTCTTGTGTCATATATGTATAATTATAAATTAAATATTTAAATGCGTTGTAATAATTCAATTATTCGTGAATTATTCGTTATGAGATGAGAATATTTCAGTTTCTGTAAAAGTTCTATGAGTTCTTTTATTTCATCTCTTGTCTCAATATCTCGAATCAATGATACTATTTCAGAATAATTTTTTGCTTTTAAGTTTATATTATATTTGAGTGATATTTTTTCTCGAAATATTTCATCCACTTTGAAAGCAAAATTTTCATCCGTTCATTCTGGGTAGGCATATTCTTGTTTTTGATCAATATATATTTTTTCTTCTTGTTGTTCGTTTGGTTCTTGTTTTTGTGTTGTTTTGAGTGAGAAATAAACGATAAGAGTTAAGATACTTATAACTCCTAAAAGTAAAAATAGTTGAGAATTATTTTTTTGTTCTATTGTATCTAATTCTCCTTTATTTATTTTCTTTGGTGGGTTTTGTAATGGATTATTTTGAGTTCCTATATTATTTTTTGATTGATTTCAATTAAGAAATATTTTTTCTCCAGTAATATCTATTTTTACGATATTACTTTCAAATTTTTCTTTTCCATCAGTCATTATTATTGGTCCTATTTCATAGCTTCCTTTTTTTTTCGGTATTAATGTAAAATTGATACTGAGAGTGGAAGTAATTTCACCGTTTATACTCGAAAAATTACTCGATTGCGATTTTGAAACGATATCAAAATTTTCTATTCATTTGATTTCATTAATTTGTATACTTCATCAATTTTTTGAATCAATAGTGAGTTTGAGATTCACTCTATCATCTACTGTTGCTTTATTCGTATCTATTTGAAGATTGGTATTAAAAGCAAAACCAGTACAAAAAAAGATGAAAAGAGAAAAAAGAAAAAGTATTTTTATTATTTTTTTCTTCATATTTTTCAGTTAAATATTAAAAAGATGAGTGTATTATAAGACTCATCTGTTAAGAAACCGTTAAGATTTTGTTTATTTTTTGTAAAGATAATAAGCATACATACTTGGAAATATTTATATTTCTGCTCTACTTTTTATTACTATAAAATTTTGAAAATTAGTTAGTTACATTATTCTTTTTTCTATTACAATATCTATGAGTTAATTGAGCATTTTCTATATTAATTTATTAATATTTTGATTAAATTATTTTAATTCTTATACTTATATAACATAAATTATTTGAATACTATTAGTAAAAAATATATAAATCAATTTATAAATAATGATTTATATTGTTAAAATATAATTTAATAGTAACATTATATATAATGATCCTCACTTCCTCAAAATTTCTTAAATTTCAAACTAATACTTCTTTATGAACTGACAAAGATAGGCATTTAGCGATATTAAAATATTTCAATGATAATAATATTATATTCACCCAATATAATTTAAGCTACGATATAACAGAAATATTATATACCTTATGATTTTTACATTTAGATGAATATATTACTCAGTCAAGAAAGTCTGACTTATTTTCTCCAGCAATCGAATATTTGTGACTAATTAATAAATGAATTGATTTGTTAGAAAGTACTAATTTTTGTTTTTGTATTTGATATCCCGCATGACATCATGCAGAAAAGACATGGTCAGCTGGGAAATGATTTTGCGTATTCTCAAATGCTTCATTTGCAGCATTAAAAATGAAGCAAATCTATGGTAATGTGTTAATAATAGATTTCGATTTACATCAATGAAATGGAACTAAAGATATAATAAAAGATGAAAAAAATATTTTCTTATTTTCTTGTCATAACAGTAATCTATATCCATTATATTGAGAAAATTATGATACTTCATTAATAAATTATATGGGCTATAACATAAATAATCCTAATTTTGAAAATTGAATTATTGAATCCATATGAAAAATTTGTCATACTTTTAATTCCGATTGTATAATTCTTTCAGCTTGATTTGATAGTCATATAAATGATCCCATGAGATGATGAAAATTTACAAATGAAAGTTATATAAATCTGTGAAAACTTATTAAAAAATTAAATTTACCAACTCTAGCTATTCTTGAAGGATGATATAATTTAGAAATTATTTGACGCTTAATATTTGAATTTAATAGTTTATTTGATTAATAATATTATATATAACTGACTTATTTATATGAAAATCTTAGCAATTGCAGATAAAAAATAAATAATCTATTTATATCCTTTGTTAAAACCATACATATCTATGATTTTAGCTTTTGTATATTGTATTGAATTATTATTTTCAGTTAAGAAACCGTTAAGATTTTGTTTATTTTTTGTAAAGATAATAAGCATACATACTTGGAAATATTTATATTTCTGCTCTACTTTTTATTACTATAAAATTTTGAAAATTAGTTAGTTACATTATTCTTTTTTCTATTACAATATCTATGAGTTAATTGAGCATTTTCTATATTAGTTTTTCATCATCTTGAAAATGGTATAATATGATCTACTTCTGCATCATCAATTGATATTATTTGTTGTTTACATATTTTACAAGTTTTATCTAATTCAAATAATGATTTTTTTATATTATATGGGTATATTCTGTTTTCTTCTTTAGGATTTCATATAATTTCTTCTAATTTTTCAAACCAAATTTTAAATCTTTTTTGAAGTTGTTCTTTATTACTTGTTTGATTTAATATACAATCAATAAACTTTTGATTATTAGACATTAATTTTATAAATTCTTCTTTAATAACATCTGTATTTTGAATTATTTGATTTTTTGTATATTTCGCAAAGCAACACATTTGAATGTCATAAATTGCCATATTTATTCTTGTTAATGCCCAGTATCAATTTGTATTTTCATTATCTCATGGTATATATCTTCTAAAAGCATTTTCTCAAAATACACTATATACTAATTCAGTGGTATTTTTAAATATTTCTTTATATTCTTTTATTTTTTCATCAGAAAGGTTTCTAAATTCTCTTAAATGTTTATTAGAAAATTGTTTTATACTTGGTTTATAATTTAAATATGATTTTTCATATAAGGCAAAAAATCTTAAAATCATTCATCTATAAATCATTCTATTCTTATAATTATCTTTTCTTACAAGTTTATTAAAGATTTCACTATTTTCTAAATCTGCTAATAAATCCATATATTTTCATCTATAAACAGTATTTCTTATTTCATCCTCATTTAGTTTAATAGATCACGTGTTTAATCTTTCAAATATTTCAAATTTTATATCCTCATTAGATTCTTTTTTTATAATTATTGTATGAAGAGTCGTTGTTTTTATTTTATTTTGATCTTCCTTTTCTAATTGAGAAAAAGTTTTTCAATTTAATTCTTTTAATATATTCAATCAAATTAATTTAAAAGGTTTATTAGTTCAGGAAATTTTTTCTTCAATAAATGTTAAAAATGATGTTAATCTTTGTTGTCAATCAATAACACTATATTTTCAATCTTTTTCTTCATTTAAATATATAACTGGAAGAGGAACATTCATTAAAATTGATTCAATTAATCTACTTGATTGTTTTTGATTCATAACAAAATTTCTTTGATAATCAGGTTGTAATACCAAATCTCAATCTTGTTTCATAGATAAAAATTCTCTAATTGTTATATCTTTAGGTTGCCAAATAATATTTCTATTATTTCATTCAATTTCTATAAATTCATTATCTTTTTCAACTTCTTCATCATAATTTTCTTCTTCTATTTCATTTTGAACCTTATTTTTTAATTTTTTTTCATCTAATATTGCATCACTATTCATAAATTTAAATTAATAATTAAATTCCAAAAATATTATATATTTTTTCAAATTTTAGCTCGTTTAGTATATAAATATTAACAATTTTTGCAAAAAATAAAAGCCATTTGGCTTTTATAACTCATCCAGAATTTTTTCTAATGCGAAAATAATCTCTTTTTCATTTACATTTTCTTTTATAGTTTTTGAATAAATAAGAATTGGGAGTATATTATCTCAAAACTTTTTTACAATTATTCTAAATCCTCATCTTTTTCCAGTCGGAATAGAAGAATTTTTTAATCTATATTTCAAAATATTATTTCATAAATCAGAAAATGGTTCTATAATTAAATTATTTTCGAAAAATAAAATATCTTCATGTATATTTTTATATTTTTTTGATAATTCTAAAACTTGAGAATTAAAAAATGTTGTTTTTATAAATTTCATAATTTTTCTTCAAGTTTATTATTAAGATTTGCAAAATAGGCATTCTGAGAAAGTTTATTTTTTGTTTCTAAATCTTGTTTTTTCTCAATATAATCAAAAACTGTTTCTGTAATCACTGCTTGAAAAATATTATCGTCACTTAAATATTTATAATCTTTTTCAAGTATATTAATACTAATCGTAGTCATATTTTTAAAATTAAATTTTAAATTCATTTTCATTATTCATTATAAACTTTTTTCAAATTTTGCAAAAAAATAAGATATAAATAAGAAATCTTTTTAGACTTCTTATTTATACAAACAAAATATTCCTTTTATTTCAAAAACACAATTTCAAATTCCTTTCGTAATCACTCTTGCGAAACTATATGAATTTTCCAACCAAACATATCAGTAATCTTTTTTACTATTTTTATTATATATGTCTAAAAAATATAAGACATGGTAACCCCTTATAAGAGTTTTTCCTAACTTCTTAATGCATCTACCGGATCCATTTTACTCGCTTTATAGGCTGGATAATATCAAAAAAATACTCAAACAAATACAGCAAAACTAAATGCTCCAATTCTTCCAAAAATACTTGGTAACACTTCAATGATATCAAAATAAGTAATAAGAGGAATAATAATATCTCCTAAAATAATTCATAAAACTCCTCCAGAAATACTTAAAATAATAGATTCAAATAAAAACATATTTAATATATCATTTCTTTTAATTCCAATAGATTTTAAAATTCATATTTCTTTTGTTCTTTCAGCGACTCCAGCAAACATAACATTCATAATTCAAATACCAGATACTACTAAGACTATTATAGCCACTCCTGTTAATAACAAAGTCATAGTATGAGCAGCATCTTGAGCTGCTGTTACTTTTGATCATTGATCAACAACTCTAAAATCATCACTATCAATAGATCTTAATTTATGTTCTTGTCTCAAAATTTCTCATATCTGAGTAATTGCTGGAGAAATACTTTCTATATCTTTTGCTAAAGCTATTAGTCTCGGACTTCCACTGTCTCAAATAATAGATTGACTCATAGGATATGATATAAATATAGAATCATCATAAGTTATTGGTCATATAGCTGTTCCTGATTTTTTAAAAACTCCTATAATTTCTACTTTCTTTTTTCAAATATTTATCGTTTGCCCGAGAGCGAGTTCGGGACTTCAAAAGAAATCAATGGCAGCTCCATTTCAGAGTATGGCTCATTTTGTCTTATTTTCGAGTTCAAGGTCACTGAAATAATTTCCATATTCTATATTGAGTTTTGAAATAGTTAAAAATTCTCCCATGATTCATAAAATAGTAGTTGAGAGTGTATTTTGATTACTTTGAGTTAATAATTTTCATTGTAAAATAGCAGTTACCGATGAAATATAGGTACCATTATTTTTTATAGTTACAACATCTTCTTCATTTAATTGTGATTTTTGTGTTCCAGATGAAACTGGATTTATGAGTATAGAAGTCACGGCTAGATTGGCATACTGATCTTCTATTGATTTTTGAGCTCCAAGTCATATCGCAATTACGAGTACTATCGTAGAAACTCATATAATAATACCTAAAGAACTTAAAAAACTTCTGAGTTTATTATTATAAAGAGATTTAATAGCCATTTTTAATATTTCTCACATAGATTAATTTGTTAACTTATAATCACAATTTTCAACTTTTCAGTCTTTCAAAAAGATGATTCTATCAGCATATTTTGCTACAAAAGGAGTATGAGTTACCATGATAATAGTTTTTCATTCTTGTTTTAATTCTGTAATGAGATTCATCACTTCTTCAGTTGTTTGACTATCAAGGGCTCCAGTAGGTTCATCTGCTAAAAGTACTTCTGGATTATTCATTAAACTTCTTGCAATAGATACTCTTTGTTGTTGTCATCCTGATAATTCTCAAGGTTTACTTGCATATTTGGTTCAAAGTCATACCCTTTCTAGAAGGCTTTTTGCTTTTTGTATTTTTTCTTTTTGAGGGCTATCAAGGTATATTCCAGGAAGAATAACATTTTCTAATGCAGTAAGTTTTGGTATCAGATGAAATTGTTGAAAAATAAATCACATTTTTTTATTTCTAATGTATGAAAGCATTTCGTCATCTTTTAAATGTGAAATATCTTCATTTTCAAAAAAATATTTTCCATCTGAAAGAGAATGTAAACATCAAATAATATTTAATAATGTTGATTTTCCACTTCCACTTTCTCACATAAGCACAACAAATTCTCAAGAATTTATTTCTAGATTAATTCATTTCAAAACTGGTACTTCTACTCCGTTCGTTAAAAAATATGACTTTTTTACCTCTTCAAACTTTACTATTATTTTTTCGTCCATAATGTATTTTTTAATAAGTTATCTTATCTCCAAGTTTTAATCAACTCATGACTTCGACCATCTTTCCATCAGTAAATCAGGTAATTATTTGTTTATATGTTCCATTTTCCATCATAACAGAAGGTTTTTTATTAATATTTTTTACTCATGGAACTGGAATAATAAGAATATTTTTTACTTGTTTTGTTATAAATTGGATAGTAGTGGTCATAGAGTCCTTTACTCTCGTATCAGATACTTCAAAGAGTATTTTTACTTCATAACTTACAATTCCATTACTATCAATATTTGCTTTATCATTTATATATATAACCATTCCTGTGAGAGTCAGTCATTCTATAGAATCAAATGTTAAATATACCTCTTGTTTATCTTTTATTTTCATAATATCTCATTCTTCTACAAAAGATTCAACATACATAGTAGAAGTATTTATAACAGTAGCAAAGGCTCATTTCAAATTATTAGTTTGATCTCATACTCTCCCAGTGATATCAACTATTTTTCCAGAAATAGGACTATATAATTTTGCATCTTCTTTTTTTTGATTTGCTTCTTCTAGGTTCTTTTTTGTCGTAGCTATAGCAATAATAAAAGGATCTAAATCAAGTATATCAACTTGAGATTTACTTTCTAAAAGAGTTTTTGAAATATCAACTTGTGAGTTTTCTTTTGAAAGTAATGATTCATTTTTTAGTTTTGTATTTTCTATTTGTATATTTACTTGATCTAACTTTTGTTGCGCTCAAGAAAGTAAAATATCATTTTCTAAAAGGATTTTTTGATAATTTGCTTCGGCTATTTTTAATTTTTGCTGTGTAGATACTACTTGATTTTTTGAGGCATCAATTTTTACATCGGCACTTGTTTTTATTTCAGCTGCAGTTTGGATGAAACTGCTAAAATTAGCCAGACTCGTTTTACTGTCAGATAATACTTTTTCAAAATTTGAAATATAATTATCAATCGTGATTTGAGATAAACTTTGGGAAGTAATAGAATTTTTTAACACATCAAGAGTGGAATGAAGAGTTCTATTTACTCAACTTCAGATTTCTTTGAGTTGATTCATATATTCATCTCATTTTGACAAATCTGGACTTTGTCTATATATTTTCCAATCAGAATAAAAACTATCAAATCCTTGTTTTGTTTCTCTATAATTATTTTCTGCAATATTTTTTAATGAACTATTTTTTGCTCAAAGATATATTTCAAAAGTATCATTGTGATATTTATTGGAATCACTTATTCATAAAAGCATATCGATATCAAATAAATTTTTCTCAATTATACTTATTATTTGCCCAACTTCCATAAGTAATTTATTTTGAGCATTGGTATATTTTTCTTCTTCTTGAGAAATAGTATAATTTGCATTATCTTGAGCTATTTGTAGGTCTATTTTTGAGGTATCAATATTATTTTGAGCATTGAGAAGACTCAGTTCTATTTGTTTTTGTATATTATCTAGATTATCTTTTGCTATTTGTTTATTATCAAGAGCTGTTTGAAGATCAATTTCAGTTTGTGATTGTACACTCTGTAAAGAAATGATATTCGCCTCTAATTGCTTTGATTGAATATCTATTTCATTTTGAGTTCATCATCTGTTTTTAATTTCATAGTTTGATTGTGCTGTTTTGAGTGATAGTTTTGCTTTTTCTATATTTATATTGAGATATGTATCATCAAGTTCAGCTATAAGTTCTCATTTTTCTACTCTATCTCACTCTGTTTTATATATATTTTTAATAATTCATATATTTTGAAAATCTAAGCTAAATTCATCTTTGAGACTCACTTTCCCATCAGATTCTATATATACTTTTAAATCATCTTTTTTTACGGTAAATTTTTTTGTTTCATTTGTGTTTATGATTTCTTTTGGTATAAAAACATAATTATAACCAAAATACGAAATTCAAACGAAAAGGAAAAGAAAAAATATTTTTTTAAATATTGATTTTCTTTTATCTGATTTTATTTCATCTACTAATGCCATATATAAAAGATTATTGAGTAAAAGATATTTTTACAAATTCAGCTACTTTTTGTTCCTTTATTTCAACATTAAGCCAAACTGAAATATATTGTCATACCTTAAAATCAGCAATACTCGCTTCTGTATTTGGTGCATCTGGTCAAGAAGCTGTTTTCTTAAGTATTTCAATTCCAACGGGTACTATTAATTTTATTTCTCATAAAGTAGCTTTATTAATTTCTTCTTTTAAAGCCATTCTGGCAGATTCATCCATAGATTGCATATATTTCTTTTTTTCTGTAGGAGTCATATTAAAAGTTGGATCTTTTGAAATATCAACTGGTAATAATGTAATTTCATTTCATTCCATAGAAACTATTTTTCAATAAACATCGACTTTTCTTTCTGGTTGTAGAGATTCTTGTGGAGTGTTAGAAACTTCAGGAGATAGAGTTGTTTCTTTTGAACAACTTGCGAGTATCAGAAATAATACTGATATCAATAATATATATGTTTTCATAATTATATGGTAAGTATATAAAAGTAACTTACAAATAATATGTATGGAGTTTAAACTAAGTTTAAATTTTCTCTAAAAAATTCAATTTTAATAGTGCATTCAGATTTTATCTTAAAAATATAATTTCAAATTCCGTTCCTACTCACTCTTGAGAAACAATATTTATTTTCCAACCAAACATATCCGTAATCTTTTTTACTATTGATAATCCTAATCAAGAACCACTTTCAGAGTACAGAACTGACTGGTCATGTCTATAAAATCTTTCAAATATTTTTTTCAAATTTTCTTCTTTTATTCCAATACCTCTATCAATTATTTTTATAGATTTCGCTCAAATTATCACTTGTATTTCGTTATTTCCATTATTATAAAAAATCGCATTCATAATAATATTATCAAACAGTCTATCGATATAATACACATTGCTTTCAATGACTAAATCATTTTGAGAGAGAATATTTATTTTTATGTTTTTTTTCGAAGCAATCGTCTCATATTCGACTCATTTATGAGTAAAATATTGAGTAAAATGTATGATTTCCTTTTGTGTATTTATTTCTTCTCCCCTGAGTAAAAATGAAAGATTTGAAATAATATTATTTATATTTGTAACAGCTGAACGAATATTTTTTAATTTTAATAAAATTTTTTCATCGGTAATTTTGTTTTCTAAAATTTCAATACTCGAATCAATTTGCATCAATGGAGTTTTTAATTCATGACTCACATCTTGAATAAAATCTTTTTGTGAATGAAATATATCTTTTATTTTTACAATAAAACTATTCGTAGAGTCAATATATTTTCAAATTTCAGAATCTCAATATTCATTTTGGATTCATTTTGAATCTCGGTAAATATCATAATCTTTTATAAAATTTGATATATTTCAAATAGGTTTTAATAAATTGATAGTAAGAAAATAAGTAATTAAAAAAATAACTCCTACAAGAAATACATCCAGAAGAAGAACTAATTCAATAAATTGATTTTGTATTTTTAACAGATCTTCAATATTTTTCCCAATAATTATATTATAACCTTTATAATCTCATCTAAAAATAATATTTTTATTATCATAATAGTGAATTCAAATTTTATATTTGAGTTGCAATGTTTCATCATTATTTCAAAGAGAAAAGAAAAATCATAAAGAATGTATATGTTTCATTTCATATTCTCATAAAACAAAAATATTTTCTTTTTGTATATCTATAAAATGAGTAATTGTTTGATATTCATTCTCAATATTTTTAATAATCGTATCTCTAAATTTCTGAGTGATTCCAATATATAAAAAATACGAAAAAATATTGACTACAAAAATAATGAATAAAAAAAATGTTATAAATATACGATTTTGTATTCAAAGTTTAGTTTTCATTGGTTTCAAATTTAAATCATATTCATCTGACGGTTTTTATATAATCAGCTTGATTTCATATATTTATTTTGCTACGAATAGAATTAATATGAGTTCGCACTACATCTGACCAAATATCATTATTTATTCCCCAAATATATTCTACCAATTCTGATTTTTTTATGACTTTATTTTTATGTATCATGAGATATTCGAGTATTTGAAACTCTTTTGGTGTTAATAAAATATTCCTTCCATTTCTATTGACTTCTTTCAAATCTTGATTTAAAACAATATCGGCACACTCAATTATATTCAAATTATTACTCTTATGTACTCTTCTTAAAATACTTCTCACTCTCAAAATAAGCTCTTTCAAACTAAATGGCTTTGTTATATAATCATCAGCTCAGAAAGTAAATCATTTTTCTTTTGTTTCTAAATCTTCTTTTGCTGTGAGGAGTATTATAGGAGTATTTATTTTATGGAGTTTTATTTCTTTCAGTATTTCTATTCCATTGATATATGGAAGCATAATATCAAAAATAAAAATATCATATTGATTTTTGAGAGCTTCTTTTAATCCTGATTGCCCATCACTTTTTAAAGTAACGATAAAATTATTCTCACTTAAAAATTCTCTTATATTTTCTCAAATAATTTTATCATCTTCGATAAGAAGTATTTTCATAGTATTTGATTATCATTTAATAAAATGATTATAATTAATTTCAATAAAAATCAATGAATCAAAATATTTTATTGTGATAGCTTTCAAATTTTAGATTGAATTTCTGACCAAATACATACCGATTGATATTCAAAAATTTTTTGTTCTAATTTTTCTATTTCCATAGAAATACGGTGAAAAAAATCCGCCCCTTGTAAAACATCAAATTCTTTTGAGATTCTATAAAAAAATTTTTTTGTTTCTTCTATTTTTCTGTATGCTTTTTTAATATTTTCGGTTGTAAAATGAGAATATACTTCGGTAGTTTGCAAATTGTCTATTCTATCCCAAAATTTTACTTCAAGTGCATCTAAAACGATACTTTTTATAGTAGATACTTCTATAATAATTTTATTTTGTTCAATAACATCTCTGGTATGATTATAAAAATTATTCATACAAGGAGTATCTCTAAAATGATCTATGTAATAAATAAAATGAGTTGCTGGAAGCATATGAGAAAAATATTCATAATTTCTCATATTTCTATATTTTAAATTTAATTCTTCATACCACTCTTCAAAAAATTTTTCTTCTACAGTAATTTGTTCTGGATTAAAATTTTTTTTATTAATAAATCTATCATTGAGTAATCACTTTCGATTGAGTATACCTGACGATTGTATATATTTTAATTTTTCCCAATCTGATAAAGACTGTACCCATTTTCTTTCACATTCTATTTCTGATTTTTTTAGTAAGTGTCGTTTATTGTATTTTTTTTCTAAATATTCATGAGTAGGATATCGATCGTCATCTTTTCTTAAAAATCATACTTCTTTCAATTCGTCTAAAATATATACCTCAGGTAATATTTTATCTCAATTTTTTTGATCTTGTGTAGTTAATTCAGTAAAAGGTCGTTTGCTAATAATCGCAACTCAAAGAGCAATTTTTATATTTAAAGTAGTTTCTAAAGTATGTAAATCATAATCAGTATCTTCAATACTATCATGATGAAGTGCTATGAGTAATTTTCTTAAAGATGGTTTTTTTGATTCAATAAGTACATTATAAGCAACTCTTAAAAGGTGATCAAAATACCTTCCTCCATTATTTCTATTAATATTTTGAAATTTATGTTTTACAGAAGCATAGGTATGATTGAGTGCTTGAAGTTTTTTTTCTGCATATTCTTGGGTAATTTTTCATGATTGGACATCTTGTTGATATAATATTTTATATGCTGTATTCCATAATATTTCAATAGATCTTTCAGGTGACCAATTTACAGCATCATTAAAATGAACAAATTCCTTATTAAGAACTCGTTTTCCATTTTCTCATGATTGACTTAAAGTAGGAATAATCATATGAAAGATTAAAAAATATTTTGATGTATAAGAATAAATAATAATCATTTTTGACTAAAATCAAATTTATTTTATAAAATATTTATATATTCTAAAAATCAAGTAAAAATGGAATAATTATAAAAAACAATCCTATTCAAACCAGATAATATATATTGGTAACAAAATAGGGAAATATCATTAAAACAAGACCACTCAGAAATGCAGAATATTTTTCAGTTTTTTTTCAATACATAAAATATCACATTCCTATTGATCAAAGAATTACTCAAGAAATAAGTACTGATGTATCAAACATTTTTTTATAATTAAAATTATTTTTTTCCTAAACAAACAATATATTCTTCATGAGAGCTATCTCTACAAGCCATCGGTTTGTATGTTTTCATATCAACAAATCTTTTTTTTACTTGCATCACAAGATCATTAAAGTCTTCTCATTTAAAAACTTTTAAAATCATATTTCATCATTGCTTCAAAAATCTATCACTAAATTTACAAATAGCTATATTTAATTCAACGGATGCATATTGGTCAACATCGAATATTCCAGTAGTATTTGGAGCAATATCACTCGTTATGATATCAAATATATGATTTTCTGGTAATATTTTATCCAGTTCTCCAGTCAATTTTTCATAATCAAATATATCACAAACTATTGTTTTTACATTTGAATAATTGAGTGGAGCTATTTCTTTAATATCAACCCCAACTATTATATTTTCTTTTGAAACTATATTTCTAATAGCTTGTAAAAAACTTCCCGGAGCTGCTCAAATATCTATCACACTAAAATCTGGTTGAATCAAATCAAATCTTTCTTGAATTTCAAAAAGTTTATAGATACTTCTTGCTCGAAATCAAGCTTTTTTTGCTTTTATAAAATATTCATCTTGTACAACAAAATTTCCTCTTTGTACTTTCTTTTTTCTATGAAATCATATTTTCATCGGTCATGATTGTTTATTTTCAATTCTATTTTTTTTTGCCATATTTATATGTTAATAATATTTTTTTATAAATTCTAATCATACTTTTTCATCTTCTTTTATATACATCTCAACTGCTTTTTTTGCAACCTCTAACAAATTTTTTGATTTAGTTTTTGCTTCAAAAGATTTTTGTATTTTTTCAGTAATTATTTTAATTTTATCATCTCAAATGAAAGGAATATCAAAATTTAGAGCATCAGTAATTTTTAGATGTTGAATTAAAGCTCCATTTGTTTGTCTTTCTATTTCTTTTTGAATAAAAATACTATTTAAAACTAATTCAATATATTCACTTGGAGCATTTGATATATTTTGAAATCTTAAAATTCAACCACTTATTATTCAATCAATATCTTCTCTCAATAAATAAGTTATTCAAGCCGTTCAATCTTTAGAAAAAAGTATTTCTCATTTTTGAGGTTGATAATCTTTTAATGTTTCAAAATGACTATTTTTTATAAATTTAGCATTATTAAAAGTCATTCAATTTGTTGAAAAATTACTTACTCTTACAAAATATTTTTTATCATCTATTCCTTCAACTTCACTTTCTTCAATATATGCTTCACCTCAAACCTCAATTCACTTTTTATAATTTATTAATTCTCATAATTTTTCTGATTTTATATTTTTGACTCTCTTTTTAATTTCTACAAAATCATAATCCCAATATTCAGCATCAAATCTATCAAATTCTTTTAAAATACTATAATTTGTAGTTGAATGATTTTCTTGTACTTCTAAACTATATCAAGGAATTAAATCTATATTTTTAGTTTTTGCTTTATAATCAAGTAAATCAAGTTCAGATAAAAGTAAATTTTCTGCTTCTTTATAGAGTTTTTCTGAAAATTCTTTTTGATTATAACTTTCTATAATTAATTCTTGAATTTTTTCTTGGAAAAATTGAGAAGGGATAGAAATTAATATTTCTGCTAAATTATCTGGATAAATTTCTATTTGTCCAGAAGTTCAATTATAAAGTTTATTTATTTGAGCTTGTCATATATTTGAATTAAAAAAAGAATATAAATAAGATGAATTTATTCACTCTAATTTTCTAAAAGCTGTAATATGTCAATCAATAAAATATTTTTCATTACTTAAATTTATTGAAGCTCTTCATAAAGTTCAAACTCAGGTTGAAGTTAATAAAACATCTCAATATTTTATTTGTCATGATTTTTTAGAATTATAAAAATATTCTTCTATATATTCTTGTCTATCATCAGAAAAACCATTTTCTCTAATATTTACACTTCTAAGAACTTTTATATTTCAGTTAGAATAGTTGGGTTGAGTTCATCTTTTAATATATCATGCTAAATTTCATAGACTATGAGCTTTTTTAGAAATGAGACTATTTCTAATTTCTAAAATTTCTGGTTCGTAAAATTCAGCATTCAATCTTAAAATTCAGTATAAACTAGATTTATTTACACTTGAATATTCAACATCAAATAATTTTCATTTAAATGTATGTGTTTGCATAATTATTTTTAATTAATTTAATTTTTAAAACTGGTCGATTTCGACTAGTTTAAATTTTTCATCTCTTCTATAGTCTCAATATAAATATCTAAACTTCACCATTTTTCTTGATATTTTATTATTTCTTTTTCAACTATTTCTTCCATTTTTTCTTTACTAATTTTTCAAGCATTATCTAAAAAATCTAGCTTATTCATTTTTAAAATATCCTCTAAATAATTTGACCAATCTTGCATTTTTATCTCTCTTTCAAGTGAAACTTGTAATTCAGCAAAAGCAAAAAATTGTTCACAAAGTAAATATAATTGCTTTAATTCTTTTTCTAATAAATAATTTTTTCAAACAGTAGCTTCTTTTTTTGTGATGATTTCTTTTTTATTTGTTTGCATTCAAAGAGCTTGTTTATTTGCATCAACTCTATTTACGATAAGTTCAGCTGTTGTAAATCCAGTAATTGCATAAACAAATTTATTTTGAATTTTAGCAAAGAAATTCTTTGTTATCTGGCTTTTAGAATTATAATCAGTTGAAGTTGTAAAAAGGTCTTTTATTTTTTCATAAATTTGTTTCTCACTAAATCTTATTTTTTTTACTCTTTGTAAAAGAGTTTCAAAATCTATTTTTCAACTTATAGTATTTCAATTTTCAAGCCTTTCATCGTCCATAACAAATCATCTTAAAGAAAATTCTTTTAATACACTTGTTGCCCAATTTCTAAAAGCTATTGCTTTTTCGCTATTTCTTACCCTATAACCTACTGCAAAAATTAAATCTAAATTATAATAATTAGTTGGCTTTACAAAGCTATTTCCGGAATTACCGGAATTAGTTAATTTTTGCATTGTTAAGCTCATTTCTTTTTCTCATTCAGAATAAATATTAATTATATGTTCTGATATAGTTTTTTGAGATTTTCAAAATAATTCTCAAATTTGCTCCTGAGTCATCCATACATTTTCACTTTGAATTAAAACTCTTATTTGTCACTCAGAATTTTTATATATAATTACACTATTATTTTGCATATTTTTAAATTTAGAACATATATTTATTATTTTTTCCAGCCTCCTGGAAAAACTTACTTACTTACTTACTTACTTAAAAAACGAAACATTTCATCTCAATCATGTAACTTTTTCTCTCAAAAATCAATAAAAGCATCTGCTATATCAAGTAAATCTGTTTTATAAATCAAATCTCATTTTTTGTATGGAAAATTATTTTCAGGGGCTAATATATCTCAACCATTTTCATCTTTCAAAAATATATAATTTCAAGAATTATCTTTTGCAGGAACTTTATTTACTCACATAAATATCTCATAATCATCCTGAATATATTTTTGTCTTTGTTCTTCTGATTCCCATTTTTTTAAAAAGAAAATAGATGTTTTTGTTCAAGTGTGAGGTTTAAAACTATTTCCGTGTAATCAAACTACTCATAAGATACGAGCTTTATCTAAAATAAATTGTCTTATATATTTATCATTGGTATTATTAAAAACTCATTGTGGAAGTATGATTGCTGTTCTTCATCCTGGTTTCAACATATCTAAAATTCTTTGAATAAACAAAATATGTCTATCAACTGATTTTCCATCTGCTTTATCTCAAAGTAAATCTCTATATTGTGCTATTAACTCTTTTTCCCCGATATCTCAAGCAAAAGGAGGATTTGAAAGAATAATATCAAAATTTAGCTTCTTATTTTGTTCTCATAAAATAAGTTTTTCATCATTTAATCAAACGAAAGCTTTATCTGACCATTTCTTATAATCAAGAGTGTTTTCATTAAAAATATGAGTTTTTCAATCTCCAGCAATAAGCATAATAGCTTTTGATATCTTTGCTGATTTTTTATCAAAATCTATTCCATACAGATATTTTCAAGCATAATGACTTTTTTGTCTATAGGTAGTTAATTTGTATTTTTCCCAAACATATTGCATATTATGAACCAAAAAACCTGCACTTCAACAAGATGGATCTAAAACATATTCTTCATGAGTAGGATTAAGTATTTTCACACAAGTATCAATTATAATTCTTGGTGTAAAATATTGTCATTTTTTTGATTTTGATGCTTCAGGAATAAGGTATTCAAAAGCTTCATCAATAATTCTTAAATTGTTTCAAAAAAGTTTTACTTTTTCAAGCTTTGGTATACAAATATCAAGATGTTCTGGTTTTAATTCAATTTTTTCTTGTGTATCAAAAATATCTTTCCATTCTTTTTTTGATCTTTCAAACAGACTATTTATTTCTTTATGTGTAACTTCTGCACTGACATAACTTTTAAATTTTAACTCTCAATTTCAAGCATTTTCAGCTTCAAATTCATCATAAAGTTTCGCATAAATAAGTTTAAATATTTCATTAAAACTATCTTCTCAAGAGTTTGCTAAAACAAGTTCTTCTAAATCTTCAATAATCGTTTTTAAATTAAAATTTTGAGTCTCATTATGTTCTACTAAATCATTGTATTTCCATTTTCTTGATAATATAATATCTCTTATTCATTTTGTTGGCTCTGCTAAAGTTTTTACTTGCTGAAATTCACTATATTTTGGAATATCTGGCATTACTTCAAAATTTTTTGGATATGGTCTTAAGAAAACATTTATGTCTCTCCCATTTATTCAAACTCAAATTGGAGAACCTTCAGCATTGAGATAACTTTTTAATTGTTGTATATTGTTTCTTTGATTTGACTCTTTTACTTCAACTATTATCCAAGGAGTAGTAAGTTCTGAACTCTGATAAACAACTATATCAGCTCTTTTTTTCTCGTGTCCGAAATTTACTCATACCTCACATTTAATACATTCTTTTGGGTATCAATATTCTTCAACAAGTTTTATTAAATATAATTGTCTCACAATTTCTTCTGGCTGAGATTTATTTTTACTTTCAGTTAAAATTTGTTTTTTTCATCATTCACTATCATAAGAATTTATAAACCAACTATCACCTTCATTACTTAATGATAGTTTATTATTAAATATATCAAGTAAATCTTTTCCCTCATCTATGTAAGATTTAAAAAGAATAAGATTTGTTTCATATCAAGGAACTATTTTATTTAATAATTCTTTTATTTTTTCAATTGAATAAGCCATATCATCGTTTATAAAAAGTAAATATTTCACTCATTTTATAAGTATTTCAGAAAATACAAATATATTTTTAAAAATATATAAAAAATATATACATAAATAAATTATTTTTTCAAATAATTTGATTTTACTTTTGCAGACTAAAAAATATAATAAAGACAAATTATTCTCTAACTTTATGATTATGTTAAGACTCATAGAAACTGAATTATATCAAAATTATATACATATAATAGAAAAAATAGAAATCAAATGACCAAAAATTATAGTAGCTTTACTTATTATACTTATTTGAGCTATTCTTGCGAGATTTTTATATTTACTTTTAATGGTTCTTTTTAAAAAATTTAAACTCAATGAGTTTATAGATAAACTAAAAATAAGTTTTGATGAAGAAAATTGTGAAATTTGACAAGAAAAAATAAAAAAGAAAAGTAAAAAAAATAAATTTACTGATAAAATTAAAGTAGATGATGTAGTGGCAAAATCTATGAGTTATTATATTTTGATAATATTTTTTAGAATATCTATTAGTTATATTTGAATTATTGAAATAGAAAAATTTTTAAAAGACCTCACCAATTATCTTCCGAACTTATTTGTATGAGTTATGATTTGATTTTTTGGGATCAGATTTGCTAATTTCGTGTATGATGTAGTATATCATACTTTAAGTTTAACGAGAGAAAAAACAAGTAAAATTATAGCTTCTGGTGCAAAAATAATTATATTATTTTTTACACTAATGGTATTTTTAGATTATACCCAAGTAGTAAGTATGTTTATTATTAATACCATTCTCATAGGATTTATATCAATGCTCGCATTATCTTGCTGACTTGCTTTTTGACTTGGATGAAAAGATATAGCTCATGAAATACTGGAAAGTTTTAGAAAATAACAAATACTATGAAATACAAAGTTTTTTGATGTAAGGTAAATAAATATTATACCGATGAATGGTTAAATAGTGAATATTTAAAAGATAAAAATGGAATATTTATAGCGAGTTGTGTAGTCACTGATCAAGCGAAAAAAAAATGGTTAAAATTTGTTAAGCAAGAATTACCAACTCTTCAAGAGAATGAAAAAATATATATAAGTGGTTGCTGAGCTTTTGAAAAGTGAGAAGAAAATAAGACTTTTTTTGAATTATATGATGAACTGAAAGATTTTAAAGATAAAATTGAAATATTATGAGAATCTCCAAATGAAAATAAAAAAAATTGGAAGCATGAAAAAAAAATAAATATTTCTCATAAAATAATTTGATTTCAATCGAATTATACGAAAAAATTTATTGTTATACAATGATGATGTGATAGTCATTGTAGCTTTTGTCTTACGGTAATAAAAAGATGAAAACATTTTTATAGAAGTCATGAAGATATTGTTGATGAAATTATTGAATTTGAAATGCAAGGATGAAAAGAAGTTGTTCTTACATGAATCAATCTCTGAGCTTGGGGGCTCAATAATACAAATAACTATAAAGAAGGGAAATTAGCAGAAATACTGAGTTATATTTTAGAAAAAACAGAAATTCAAAGAATTAGAATTAGTTCTCTTGGTCCTGAATTTGTTGATGAAAAAGTATTGAAAATATTTGAAAATAAAAGAATGTACCCTCATTTTCACTTTTCTATTCAATCCGGAAGTTCTCCTATTTTAAAATCTATGAGGAGACATTATGATGGTGATTATATGAAAAATTTGCTGAAAAAAACACGAGAAATAAAAAGAGAAGATTGAGTTTCAGTAAGTATTTGAGCTGATATAATCGTTTGATTTCCTTGAGAAACGGAAAAAGATTTTTTAGAAACTTATCATTTGGTGCAAGATTATAATATTACAAAGATTCATGCATTTCCTTTTTCTAATCATACTTTTTGAGAATCAGTACCGGCCAGTTTTTATGAAAATCAAGTGGAGGAAAAAATAAAAAAACAAAGATTAGAAAAAATTATGTGATTATGAGACGAAATAAGAAATAATTTTATTCATTCTCAAAAATGAAAGATACTTCATGTACTTATTGAAAGTATAAAAGACAATCAATTTAAATGATGGAGTGAAAATTATATAGATTGTACCAATAATAATTTTGAAATATTATCAGGATTAGTCAAAAAAAATGAAATCGTCACTGGAAGATTAAAATAAAATCGGAAAAAATTTCCGATTTTATTTATCATTTTTGCCATAATTTATAATCCCCATAGCACTTTTTAATTCTCATAATATTTTTTGTCCTTCTTTTCTTGCATTCATAGATCATTGCTCAATAGCTTTGACTACTATATCCATATTATTTTTATAATATTCCCTTCTTTCTCTTATAGGTGCTATAATTTCTTCCAAAACTCATATAAGAAGTTTTTTTAATTCTCCATCTCAAACAGAATTCTCTCATCATGTAATATATCTTTTTTTCAAATCAGAAAGGTGATTTTTATCATTATAAAAAATGTCTAAATATTGAAATACCACATGTTTTTCGATATTTCAAGGAGAAGTAATATTAATTTTACCACTATCGGTATACATACGATTGACTCATAGAGTAATTTCTTTTAATGTAGAAGTTAAATAAATAGTATTTCCTAAACTTTTACTCATTTTATCATTTCCATCTATTCAAACTAATCTTGGAGTATCTGAAATAAAAGCCACCGGTAATGGAAAATGAGTGGTATATAAAGTATTTACTTTTTTTATCACTTTTCTAGCGAGTTCTATATGAGGAATTTGATCTTCTCAAACCGGAACTATTTGTCATGAAAGTAACATAATATCTGCTACTTGACTTACTGGATAATTTACAAATCATAAGGAAATAGAATTATTTGCATTACCCTCTCTTCATTCAATTTTTTTCATTTCATCTTTTAAAGTTGGATTATTCGTAGCAACATTATAGGGAACAAACATAGTTAAAAAATTGAAAAGTTCACTGAATTCTGGCACATAACTTTGTACGATAAAATTTGATTTTTCTGGATCGAGTCAAACTGCTAACCAGTCAATAACCATATCAATAACAGAGCTTCTTAATTTTTCTGTCTCTCATAAATGATCTCCCAAAACTTGATAATCAGCAACAAGAAAATTATTTTTAATACTTGAATTATTTTGGAGTAAAAGCCAATTTTCTAAAGCTCATTTATAATGTCATAAATGTAATCTCCCACTTGGTCTCATGCCAGTGAGACAATTAAAATGTTTACCTCATTCACATTTACTTAACAGATCTTGATATGAGTTCATAATATGTGGGGTATTTTTACTCTGAGTTTTTTCCATTTTTATATATAAAATTTATAAATATTTATTTAATGCAAAATAAAATTTTGTTCCTTTTCCAACTTCTGATTCAACATATATTTGTGAATTATAATGATGTATAATTCATTCAATAATAGAAAGACCTAATCATAATCATTCTGTATTCCTTTTTAAAGCAACATCTATTTGATAAAATTTATGGAATATTTTTTCTAATTGTGTTTTATTTATTCCAATTCAGCTATCTTCTACTTCAAATCTTATACTTTTCTCTTCATCAATCAAATTAATTTTTACCAATCATCATTTATTCGTAAATTTAAAAGCATTATTGACAAGATTAATGATTATTTGTTTGAATTTATTTGGATCTATTTTTATAATTTTATTTTTAAATATTCATTTTTTATTCAATTCAAAATGAATATGTTTTTCATCAGCAATTATTTTTAAATCATTATAGAGTTTGTTTGATAGTTCAAGCATGTCTACTTTTTCATCTAAATAGAACATTTTCCCACTATCAATTTTTGATAAATCTAGCATGTTATTAACAATTCCTATAAGAGAAATTGTAGATTCAAATGATTGATTGATTGATTCTTTTACTTGAAGATTTATATTTCACATATCTCACTCTAATATCATAGAAAGATACCCTTTTATAATAGTAAGTGGAGTTCTGAGTTCATGTCAAACAATAGAGATAAACTCATCTTTCATTTTATTAATATCTTTGAGTTCTTCTTTTGCTTTTTGTAAAGTTTTTACTTCTCTGAGATCAGTCATAATTCAAACCGTACCCCCAGGAATAGGAGTTCAACTACACAAAACAGGTATCAAAGTTCCATCTTTTGCTTTTAAGACTCATTCATATTTTGAAGCCTGTCATTCCGATCTCCTTTCATTATTATCTGCTACTGTTTTGACACTTTCTTCATCCCGAAAATCATAAGATTCTCTTCCTATCATTTCATCTAATGAATATCAAAGAAGTTTACAAAAATTAGGATTTGCATATGTTGTTCTTTCTTTTTCATCTCATATCCAAACACTTTCAGACATGTATTCTATAATTTTTTTATACTTTTCTAATTCTATTTTATCTCATTTCCTTACATAATCTAATTGTCTTCTGACTTTTTTCATTACTTCTAATACTTCTTGTTCTTTTTTTCTCGCAAGGAGTAAATAGTCTTCTTGTTCTTGAAATGTTTTTCATAACATATGTTTGAAAATTAATAATTAATATTTTCTTTTTCCACTCAAATTCATCCATTCAGGAATATAAATTTCAGATGAAATAATAGTTTCTAATGACTCATTTCCAATAGAATATTTTGTTAATATATCCATATTTATAATATCGTATATAATATTATCATTTTTATAATGAGAAGCAATAAAATTTATTAAATTTAAAATAATATTTTTTACCGGAGTAATATTTTTTTCTATTAATAATTCCATTATTTCTTTTTCAGCAGCTCATATCTCTTTATTAAAACTCCAAAATACATTATAATTTTTAAAATTATTCATAATAAAATTTCTAATAAAATAATCAAGTTTAAAAAAAGTCGAATTATTCGCTTCTTCAAGAGATACTATTGTATATCAAGGTTGCAATGTATGAGAAAAAAAACTCTCATCATGATATGGGATTTTTTCAATAATTATAGTCGTAAAATAATTCGTATTTTCATCATAAATTAATGAGATTTTCGTATCTGTAAACATTTCGCTCAATCTTTTCATCTCAGGAAGTCTGACTACTCAAGTATAAGACTGAGTTAATCAATTTTCTAAATTAATACTTCATGGATTTGCTGATTTTGTGACATAATCATAAATTATTTTTTGAAATTCTCTTGGTCATACATGTGAAGTTGATCTGACTGCTGTTTGAAAATCAATTTTTCATATATGGGAAGTATCTAAATTAAAATCAATAAATTTGGATATATATATTCTTTCAAAGTATCATTCGAGTAAAAAAAATAAATTATCAATAATATATTTTTTAAGTTTTTCTATTTGAATAGGATTTTTTTGTATATATTGAACTGAGTCACTTGACATATCATATTCTCATTCTCAAGAAAACATAACCGTATTATTTCATGTAATAGATGAAATATGAATTTTATGGATATGATTCAATTGAGCTTGTTCTAAAGCATTTTTAATATTAACAAAAACATCTAATCAAGACATATTTTTATAATTTTCTAAAAATTCTTCAAACAATAAAATAATAACATCTTCAGGAATTCACATTTTCAGTCATTGCGATTTTAAAGATGGATAAATATCAAAATATATATAATCTCATACTCAATAAAATAAAATATTTTTCCCTTTATATTTTGAATAGAGATCTTTTAATAAACTTCCATCTCCCGCTCACCAATCTCTAAAAAAATACACTTCTTTTTTTGGAAAATGTAGTTTTAAAAAATCTATTTGTGCTTCTAATAATTTTCATACATCTTGAATTCCATAGACATCAGAAACTTTTTCTATTCATCTGTTTACACTCCAATCAGGTTTATCATTCAAGCGAACGAGTCAACATTCGGATGATTTCTTTAAAAAGCTAACACTTTCTTTTTTATCATTCAATATAGGATTTGTCATAGCAAGTTTTGAATCTATTTTTTTTCTTACTTCCTTAATAATTTCTTGAGATAAACTTTCATATGATATATTTTTTTCTATGTTTTTTACTTTGCTATTTTTTTTATGCAATTGAATATAACTTTCTTTAATAGATTTGATAAATGCTCATATAACAAATGTATAAAAAGCCTCCCCAATATCTTGTTGGATAATGTCTTGAAATCAAGTTTCAAAATTAAAATTTTCAATGAGTTTTTCGTGATTTTTATATTGAGCTAAATAAGGGATAATAGCTTCTATATTATTTTGCAAAAATTTTCTATCATCAAAATAACTAATTTCTGGATGAAATTGAGCAGTAAGTATTTTTCTACTTTGTGTTCCAAATGAAACTGGTGTACCGGTAATTTTATCCCTAATAAGAGGTTTAAGTGTACTAGCATGTCAAGTTTTTAACACATCTTCATCCACATATCCAGTTCGAGTAAAAAAAGTTGAAAATTCATTATTTGATCCATAATTAGAAAGACCTAATAATGCTTCTTGATAAATACTACTCATATATTTATAATTTTGTAATGAACATACCGATGGTCAAAATTGTGCCAACCATCTATATGTTGCTATTACCGATGAAGCATGGCTATTTTTAATTCATAAAAAATTAGAAAAAAGTTGATGTCAAAAACAAATTCAAACAGCTCTATTATTTATTTCTGGTGGACAGAAATCATCTCATAAATTTTTTATTAATTCAGAAAAAGATCATGAATAATACTTTTTATCAATTCTGTCTGTATCTTGTAAACTTCCTCCAAAAAATAATAAACTATTTGAATTTACCTTAAACAGATCTTCATTTGATGGTTTACTCAAATCAAGAGTCCTAACTGAAACAAATCTTTCAAAATTTTTCTCTCAAAGTATTTTTACAAATAATTTGACTAATAAAGTATTGGTAAAACAATCATCTGCAAATATGACAATATTTTTTGATTCTCCAGTTAATTTTTCTAATTCAAATAAATTTTGAATAATTTTTGACTGGACACCAGAGAGTATATCTTGATGTGGAAGTCAAATATTTGAATTGAGATCATTTTTATGAAGAATATTATATTTCTTGGTAAGTAAATCAGCAACTCTTTTTTTTATTTCTGTTCCAAGTGTTGGTAAAAGTCATAATATATTTAAATAATTAGTGTCTTCTAATGGGTTATTTAAGAGTTTTTCTCCTATTTCTCAGAGATAAATTCTATTTGGCATGGTAAAGTATAAATTAAATAAGATTTTATCTTATTTAATTTGAGTTTAAAGTCAAAAAAAAGAGGCTATTATTCCTCTTCTATTTATTTATAATTTAAAAAATATTTTTTGTAGTATTCTTTTATAGATTCTAAATTATATAAAACTTTTTCATCTATTCATACTCATATTTCAGAAGGCTTTACTTTCAGAGAAAAAAATCAATTGTATCAAGAAATTTTTAATTTCATTAAAAAACTTTCAATCGGTAGATATGAAACTCAACCTCAAGAAGCTCATGGTAATAATCCATCTTTTATTCAAATTTTATCATTGAGATAGACATGAGTTAAAGTATTTCATAAAATAGCTTGAGCTTTTGCCAAATCGATGCCAGATAATTTATCTATATTTCATAAATTTAATGCTGTATCTCCAGTTACTTTTTTTATATCAATTAAATTAATATTTCTATATTCGGGAATAATAAATAACATAAATTTTTGTTCTACATTTTGTAAAGTGACTTTAATATTGAGATCTTTTTTTATTTTTACTAAATATTCAGTAAAAAAATTCATATTTTTATCAGAAATATGCGGAGGAAAAAAATTTAAAACCTGGATTTTTAAAGTTTTTGCAATCAAAACTATTGTATCTATTTTTTCTTTATTTAAACCAATTTGAGGTGCTGTTATAGATAAAATAGGTATATCAAAAGCATCTTGTAGTCATTTTAGATAATTTACATCCAATGTATCAAAATCTTTTTCATCAATTATTAGATCAATTCCATCATATTTTGCTTTTTTAACTAAAGTAAATATTTTATGTAATCAATATCATTTTAAACTTGAAGTTGATAATAAAAGCATAGAAAGTAATTAATTAATTAATTAATAATTTATTTTTGCTTATTATATAAGAAAATGAGAAAAAATACAAAAATATTATATTTTTTCTCTTCCTCACATAAATAATCTTAATACTTCTGGAATTATTACATCTCAATCTTTGGTTTGATAATTTTCAATAATAGCAATTAAACATCTAGAAAGAGCTATAACAGTACCATTTAAAGTATGAATATATTGAGTTTTTCCCAAAGAATTTCTATATCGTATTCCAAGTCTTCTTGATTGATAATCACCAACATTACTACAACTCGTTACTTCTCTATATTTATTTTGACCCGGCATCCAAGCTTCTAGATCATATTTTTTCATCGCAGGATTTCCAAGATCTCATGAACAAATATTTAATTTTTGATACGGAATTCAGAGTCATTGCCAAATTTCTTCTTCTAAAGCAACCATTTCATTATGTAATTTTTGACTTTCTTCAGGCTTACAAAAACACACCATTTCTATTTTATCAAATTGATGTCCTCTTAAAATTCATCTCATATCTTTTCCAGCACTTCCAGCTTCTTTTCTAAAACAAGAACTATAGGCAGCATATTTCATAGGGTGGTCTAAATTTTCAAAAATTTCTCAAGAATGATAGGAAGTTACCGGGACTTCAGAAGTTCAAACGAGATATAAATCATCATCATTTTCATTGACTCTATAAACACCATCCTCTCAAGCTGGTAAAAATCAAGTACCAAACATAGCTTCTTGTCTTACTAAAACAGGAGGTAAAATAGGACTAAATCATTTAGTTGCTAATAAAGATAATGCATATTGAATAACAGCAAATTGTAAAAAAACGAGATCTCATTTTAAATACCAAAATCTTGCTCCAGAAATTTCAGCTCATTTTTCAGTATCAATCCATCATTTTTTTTCTCAAATTTCAAAATGTGTTTTTGGTTCAAAATCAAATTTTGTTGGTTCTTTAAATTTTGACTCTACTTGATTTCCACTATCATCTGGTCAAATAGCAGTTGTTGGATCTAATAGATTTGGGAGTCTATAAAGAATTTGATTATATTCGATTTCTAAATTCTTTATTTCTTCCACCAATCATTTTTCTTTTTCTCATAAAGATTTTAATTCAGATAATTTTATGATTTTTTCTTCTGAGGAAAATGTTTGCATTGATTTTGAAAAGATATTTTTTTCATTTTTTATCTGATCCAAAGATTGATTCAATGCAATAAGTTTTTTGTCTCTCTCTAAAAACTCATCTAAATCTATATTAAGATTTCTGTTTTTTATATTTTCTTTCATCATCTCAGGATTACTTCTCATTAATTTTAAATCCACCATATCATATAAAGTTTAATATTAAATTAGATGTAGTTTATTTATTTTTTATAAAATTCAAAAAAATAAAAAAAATTCTTCATTTCTGAAGAATTTTTTATGAATTAAAAATATACTTTGTTATTTAGCTCTCTATACTTTGTTTTAATTATAGCTTTTTCTCTTATTTTTCTCGTACTTAAACCTCTCACTGCATATCTTTCAGCTTTTAATTTATTTGCAATTCTAGATTGGAAAAATAATTTTTTATATCTGAGAATCAATTTTTCATTGGTTTCTCCATCATTTCTAATAGTGTATATCATAATTTCTATCTCCTTAAGATAGTTAATATTAAAGTGTGATTATTGTATTTAAAAATTAAATTTGTCAAATAAAAAGTATTAAATACAATACTTAAAATTAATTTCTATAATCGATATACTATGAACCAAGATAAACTAAAAAAAATGAATGCTCTTTTAAGAAATATAGTGAGCACTTCCCTTTATGAACATACTTTTGAAATACAAAGTAATTTTGATATCATAACAGTAATGAGTGTAAATCTCGCTCCTGATATGTCATATCTAGATATATATGTAAGTTCCATGAAAAATAATGAGCTTCTTTGCAAATCTTTAGCAAAATATGCTCAAAAAATAAAAGAAGACATAAATACAAAAATAATACTCAGAAAAACTCCAATAATTAGATTTAGATATAATGATGAAATGGAATTTGCTACTCAATTAATATCCAAAATAAATCATTTAGAAATAAAAGATATTTAATATAAATAAAAGAAAAAAATGAGAGAAAGTATAAAAAAATTTTTTAATACTTATATAAAAAAAGTATCTTCTTTGCAATTTAAAAAGAAATTGAGAGAAGAGAAGTCTAAATTATATATAACAAATAGCTCTAGTAAAAATTTTCAAACGAAAAGAAATAAATTTCAATTTTTCAAATCAAAACTTGAATTTGAAAATACATTTGAAGAAATAAAAAAAATAAATCTATATTATTATATAATTTGAACTTTTTTAATCCTTTCCAGTATATATGTACTCTTTTTTTCGCACTATTTTTCTATAAAAACTATCGATATAATCAGAGAAGATGATATAATAAATATAGATTTGTCATATAAATCTATAGAAAATATTCGATATAAGCCTATTTTACTCGAAGATAAAGAACTTATAAAAACAAATCTTTTCGTTCATCAACCAAACATAAAGGATATTTATGTAAGAAAAATATTACCAGATACTATAAAAATACTCATAAGTTCATATAAAAGTGTTTTTATATTTGAAAAAGAATGAAAAAATTATCTCATCACTGAAAATTGAGTGGTGGTACCAACAAAAATAAAAACAGATATTCCAAAAATAAATATAAAATATAAAAATAATTTATCCATTATTGATTATAAACAAATATTTAAAGAAGATTATATCAGAAAAATAAAAACTATTATTGATCTTATGAATCAAAAAAATTCATTTATAACTATAAATGAATTGAATTATTATAAAAAAGAATCAGAACTTCATCTCATAAGTAAAGACGGAATTGTGATAATTTTTGATTTAAATAAAGAATCTGAAATACAAATAGAAAAACTAAATATTTTTTACAAAAAGTATGTCAATAAATTAAAACTTTGAATTATTTATATAGATCTTAGAGTAAATGAAAAAATATTTTATTGTTGAATGGAAAATGAATTTCAATGTAGAGTAAATTTAAAAAATATTTATGAGTAAAAAAACTAAAGCTTTGCTTTAGTTTTTTTACCATTTTAAGTTAATGAATTCTGTATTTTCTACTCAAAGTTCAGCTTTTAGTTTAAAATTTTCTACTTCTTCTTTATGCTGACCAAGAGTATTTAAAAATATATCTTTTCATTCTCAAAAAGGTATTACGACTCTTGCCTCAATATTTTCTACTATTTTTGGTGAATTTTTAGTTCCAATAATAAGTAATACATCAATATCTCAAAAGAAAGACATGATTTCTTCTTTCATTTCAAAAGATTCTTCCAAAATAACAAGTATAATTTTTCATTCAATTAATAAACTATAAAACAATATATTTTCATATTCTTTTACTTCTACTAAAATAGATGATTTTTCATATTCTCATGGAAAATCTATAAGATAATCAGATATTTGAACTGTTTTTTTCGTTACATCTACAAATACTATAGTATTATCAGAATTTTTTATATTTACAACATTTTCTTTATTATATATTTCTATCATATTTTAAAATTAAATAAAATAAACTTTATTTTTATTAACAATACTTGGGAGATCAAATTTCACTTCTAAACTTTTTATTTCATCAAAAGTAACCCATTTATAGCCAGTAAATCTTTCTTCTTTTTGAGGAATAGGATTTGTTTCTCACTTATATTTTATTAAAAATAAGTACACATCCTTATCTATTAATGGATTATCTTCTAAATATCCAGCTGTAAATGTATAATTTAATTTCGTAATAAATTTAATTATTTCTAATTTTTTTATATCGAGTCATGTTTCTTCAGATGTTTCTCTTAAAGCTGTTTGACTTGCTGTTTCTCAATCTTCCATATGTCATTTTGGAATAACATATTCAGATTGTCATTTTGAGTTTAACCATTCGAGTAAAAGTATTTCTATTTTATCTTTTGATTTTCGATAGAGTACTCATCCAGAACTTTTTTCATAAATTTTTGCCATAATCATAAAATGAAGGATAATTTATTTTAATATAATAATTTTTAACAAAGTTGCAAACTAATTTTTTTGCAATATAAATTATAAAAAATACAAATAATATTGATTTATGTATAAAAAACCCTTTTATATTCAAGTACCTCTTGGAAATAATACTTTCAGTTATGACAGAAGAATGAATAAAAATCTATTTGTTTCAAATCTTATAGAATGAAATATTGAAAATATTCAATGATGAAACGAAATAGTTTTTGAAGACTATGATTTTGATAATAATCTTATGAGTGCAAAATGATTAAAAAATTTTTATCAACTCAAATGGAATCAAAAAGACATATATCTTTTTGATAATCATAACCATGCTTTTTATTTTTGGAATCAAGCAAGAATACAGTGAATAATTTGAAAAAATTCTCTTTTATATCATATAGATGAACATTCTGATATGAGAAAACCTGAAAGAATGTTGGATAAAAAATACATAGGAAATATGCAAAAAATATTTGAATATACAAATTTTGAACTCAATGTTTGAAATTATATAATTCCAGCAATAGAAATTTGATGTATAAATGAAGTAATTCAAATACGAAATGAAAATAATTTACTGGATTATGAAAAACAGAAAAAAATAATTCATAATGATATAATTTTGAATTTAGATTTAGATTTTTTTGAACCAAATTTGGATTATATTGATTATAATTTGAAAAAAAAAGTCATACTTGATATTGCAAAAAAAGCAAAAATTATTACCGTAGCGAGTAGTCCATTTTTTATAAATCAGGATTTAGCAATAAAAGTTTTTAAAGATTTATTTTTTAACAATGAAAAATATGTATAATTCTATTAAAAATATACTCAAAAAGTTAGATATTTCTTTTGATGAAATCGATCATGAAAGATCAACAAGTTGTGAACATTCTCAAGAACTCAGATGAAAAGCAGGTTTAGAGGGGATTGGAAGTAAAAATATTATTTTTCATGCAAAAGGAAAATTTTATCTCGTAACGACACTTGGAGAGAAAGATATAAAAGCCAGAAAATTTAAAGGAGAATTTGGAACCAAAGATATAAGATTTGCGATGCAAGATGAAATTAATATGTTATGACTTGGTACTATTGGAAGTATTTCACCCTTTGGTTTTGAAAATCAGGAAGTTCCAATTTTTGTAGATAATGAAATATTTACATACGAATATTTTATCTTTAATCCAGCTGATCCCTGTAAATCTATCAGAGTAAAAACAGTGGATTTGAAAAAAATATACGAAACATTGAAAAATCCAATCAAATTTTTTACTATTACTGAGGAAACTATTACTTTTACAGACTAAAAGATATATTTTAGTCTATTTTTAATGGATTAAAGTTGGTTTTATAATCATAATAATCTTCTCATTCAATCTTTTTTATTTTGTTGATAATAATATAAGTAAAAGGAGTGAAAATAACTTCTATTCAAACCTTAAAGAAATAATTTGAAATAATTATACTAAGTAATAAATCGTTTCCAAATAGACCATAAAAAGCAATAGAAACAAAAAGAATAGTATCAAAAAATTCTCAAACGAGTGTTGATCAAATAGTTCTTACCCAAAGTTTTTTTCATTTCATCCATATTTTTAATTTTGCCAGTAGGTATGAATTCGTAAATTCCCCAACAAAATATGCAATGAAGCTGGCTAGAATAATTCTTGGAGCAGCTCCTAAAATATTTTGATAGTCTGTTTGAAATGGCCGATCTTTTGCTCATGGGAGAGCTCAAACTATTATGATAGTAATTGCCATAAGTATCAAAGCTCAAAATCAAGTCCAAATTATTTTTCTACTTTGTTTGTATCCATATACTTCTGTAATGATATCTCAAATAATATAACTAAGTGGAAATAAAATAGTTCCTCCATCAAAAGTAAAAAATCAAAAATCAAGTATTTTTGTTGATACAATATTTGAAATTAAAAGAATAGTGACAAAATAAACTGAGATCAAAGAAATAAGCTTATAATTTTTATGATTTTCCATAGAGTAATGTTAATTATGTAATATTTTTATATTCACTTTTGAGTATTTCCATAGCAATACTATCGATATATTCTCACATAATATAAGCATCTTCTTTAAAAATTCAAACTTCTCTGAATCAGCATTTTCCAGTTTTGAATTCAAAAATTTTTCTTCTGTTTCTTTCGTATTATGTCGAATGGGTTGTAAAAATTTAATAATATTTACATTATTTATTGCTGTATACATAACATCAAAATCCTGTTTTTCAGGAATAACGAGAGATACTCTTTCTCAAGGTACAAAAATAATTCTTTCCATAGTTTTTAAATTAAAAAATAAATTTATTTTTTTGGTGGATTTTTAAATTGTATCATATTTCATAATAATAGGATCAAGATTATTTTCTTGAGCCCAAATTAATGTATAGTTTAATTTCTCAGGAATAATATCTACTATTATTCGAAAATAAGCTTTTTCATAATATTTTTCTAATTCTCTTTTACAAGCTAAAAATAAATTATTCTTTTTATCAAATTTTAATCATATTAGATCTTCAATAATCGTAATTCAAAGTTTTTTTCATCGATAATTTTCATCAACCCAAAGACTTGATATTTCAAAATCATTTCATCATATATTATAAATTCTTCAAAAAGAAATCATTATTTCTCCATCTTTATAACAAATAAAATCTTCTTTTTTTATCAAATAATTTGATAATCAAGTTTGATTTATAATTTCTTGAATATATTTATAATCATTTTTTGTGATAGTTTTTATTTTTTTCATATAATTTATATTTTTTAATGTATATTTTAAAATCTAAATCTTTTTACTCATAGTAATCATTCTATTTCGATATCATAACTTTTCATAAAAATGATAAGCTCAAATATTTGGAGCAAAAACATCAACATATATATATTCACAATTCTTTTGCTGAAAATATTTTTCCATTTTATTCATTAAAGTAAGTCATAATTTTTGTCATCTATAATTTTCGTCGATAAAAAGCTCTATAATATTTCACATTTTCACATACTTGAATTCATCTTTATACTCATCTTCAGTAAATCATACTATTCAAGCTATACATCAAATTACTTTTTTCTCATCATATACGAGGTAAATAATCCCATTATTTTTCTCAATATTATCAAGTAACAACTTTGTATAATCTTCTCAGTAATTCTCAGTTCTGATATTTAACTCAAATGGATCAATTTTTACTATGTAATCTTGCAATTTTCCCATGCAAAAAATTAAATCTTTCACATTTAGTGGAGTATATTCTTTTATTTCTAGCATATTTTTATAATTATATTTTAATCTGAATTTCTTCCTTAAACTCGGAATTCACTTTATAAAAATGGATATTATCAGATGAAATATTTATATTTTTTATTTTTTCTAGTTCATCTATAATTATTTTTTCAATACTGTTTTTATGTATGAAGAATATTTCATAATTCAATATTTTAAAAAAAGTTATATGTGGAATAAATGAAAAAGTATTGTCTTCAATATCATTTCTTTGAAATTTTTCATGAAAAATATTTCTTATATTTTCAAGGTTATCTACTGTTTGAGATGAGAGATAACATAAATATTCTTTTTCATTTCTATAAAAATATTGCAATCCTCAAACAAAAATATCACTCAGAAAAATACTATTTATAATATTTTTTATTTCAAAAACCGTTTTACTATCTAGATCTTTTTCAAAATAATACAGTGTAATATGAATTGATAAAATATTTTGAAACGAAATAATATCTTCAATATCATTTTCTTTTAAATATATCCAAATCTCTCTATATAAATCAGAAAATATTTCTGATTTTAATTTAATTCAAACAAAATGTGATGTAGAAATCATAACCTTATTAATAAAATGTTTTTATAAATACTTTTACTATTTTTTATTTTTTAAAATGAAAAGCTAATTTTAAGATATTTTGAAGCCAATCTGGAAAATTATTTTTTTCTATTTCATCCAATCATACCCAACTATAAAGAGAATGTTCATAACTTAATTGCACTTCTGGATTGTATTCTAATTGACTGAGAAAAGTAATTCCAATGATTTGAGTTTCTCACTTTGAAAATGACCAAGTATTGATAGGAAATGCTTTTTGTATTTCAATCCCACTTTCTTCAAAAGTTTCTCTTTTTACTCAATCGAGTGGACTTTCTCATAAATTAAGTCTTCCTCAAGGTAAATCATATTGTCCTCAAGCATATTCATCTGTCATACTTCTCACGAGTATGAGAGCTTCATTATTATTATTTAATACTACTAATTTTGTAGCAACCTCAATTTTATTCAGCATAGAAATATAAAAAGATATTATTGAATCAATAATATCTTTTTTAAAAAAATGTAAAAGAAAAAGTAAAGAAATTATTTGCTTTCCAAAAAAATAATATATAATTACCTGGTCCAATATGGACAACAATATCAAGAGTAACACAGAAGAGATTAGGCTCGTTAGTATGTGTTCAGCAACCTTATAATTATATAAAAGGTGCTCATTCCTACCCGTTATGGGAAAGATATTTTAAGAAACCAAAAATTCTAAAAAATAATAAAACTTTCCCATAATTAAGGAAAGTTTTTATTTTTTATAACTTTTTTCATTATGTTACAATATATTACGAGTGAATCCGTTACTTCTGGACATCCAGATAAAATTTGTGATCAAGTATCTGATGCTATTTTAGATGCATGTTTAACTCAAGATCCTTATTCAAGAGTAGGATGTGAATGTTTAGCAGCGAATGATAATCTCGTTATTGCCGGGGAAATTACTACCAAAGCCAATGTTGATTATGTTAAAATAGCAAAAGAAACACTCAAAAAAATCGGATATGATAGTGATGAAAAATACTATAATGCTGATAAAGTAAATTACTATAATTTCGTACACACTCAATCAAGAGATATCGCACAAGGAGTAGATACTGGTTGAGCTGGAGATCAAGGGATTATGTATGGATATGCAACGAATGAAACTTCAAATTATCTCCCCCTTCCCATTGCTATCGCTCATACTCTTGGGAGAAGACTTGAAGAAGTAAGAAGAACTGGAGAAATCAATTATGTGTACCCAGATGGAAAGACACAAGTTACCGTGATTTATAATGAAACAGGAAAAGCTATCTGAGTTGATACTGTTCTTATTTCAACTCAACATGCACTTTGAGTAGATCAAGAAGTTTTGAAAAAAGATTTGATAGCAAAAGTTATTACTCCTGTTTTGAAATATTTTTGATATGATATTACTGATGTAGCACATATTTATACCAACCCAACTGGAATATTCAATATAGGTTGACCTGTTTGAGATAGTGGGCTTACTGGAAGAAAAATAATTATTGATACCTATGGATGAGTTGGAAGACATGGATGAGGTGCTTTTTCTGGAAAAGATCCAACAAAGGTAGATAGGTCATGAGCTTATATAGCGAGATATTTAGCAAAAAATATTGTTGCTTCAGGAGTATGCGAAAGATGTGAAATCCAACTTTCTTATGCTATCTGAATAGCAAATCCTACGAGTATTTATGTAGATACTTTTGGAACTCATAAAGTTCCGGTAGAAAATATCATCAATACGGTAAAAGAGAATTTTGATCTTTCACCAGCAGGAATCATAAAAAAACTTGATTTAAGAAAACCTATTTTTTCTCAAACTTCTACATATTGACATTTTGGAAAAGATTGACTTTCTTGGGAAGCACTTGATAGTATTGAAATATTTAAAAAAATATAATTCAATCTAACACTAAATGTTTATGCCATAAATTATGCTAAAAAATATAAAAAGATTTTTTGAACCGATTCTTATAGAACCAAAATATTTTTATAAAACTATTATAACTCGGATTATTCAGTGATTTGCTGGAGTATTTAATATTTTTATGATTAAAGATATTATTTCTATGCTGGAAATGAAGCATATTACTGACCTTTCCACTTATATTTGGTTGTATGGAATAGTAAATATTATTTTATTTATACTTATTTTTCTTTGTAGAAATTGGTCTTGGGGAGAATCAGCACAACATATTTTCAAAATGATTCATCGCATGTATATAAAAGAATTTAATACTATTGATAATACCTATATTGAAAATATTGGAACTGGGAAAATTGTTTCTATATATGGAAAGTGAAGTTATACTTGGGTAACTTTTATATTAGATTTTTTTGAAATATCTATTAAATTAATTTTTTCTCTTTGAGCAAGTTTTATTTTACTCTTCAGTATTGGAAATATTTATATTATTATTTTTTTTCTTATTTTTATTTGAGTTCATATTTTAATATATTTTTTAAATCAAAAAGCAAAAGAGTGGAGAAAAGGCAGAATTGATATGATGATAGAATACGATAAACAAATGGTAAAAATAATTATGTCCAAGTTTGAAATATTACAAAATAACAAAATTGACCAGGAAATAAAAGTTTTAGATACTTATATTGATACAGCGAAATATTATAATTTATGACTGAATAACTATTTGGTTACGATGATAAATATTCCAAATATTGTATTTTTTGTTTTTTCACTCTGATTACTCATCACTTTTTCAAAAATAAATATTTCTTTCTCAACTATTATTTCACTTTTTATGATTTTATGATTATTAAAAGAAAATATGTATTCATCTATTAATTTCTTTAAAAATTTTACGAAAGATATCTATCAAATTCAAAAACTTTGGTCTCTTTTTGATGATGCTCCAAGAATACTCGGGCTGACTACTGGAAAAGATTTTATATATACATGATGAAATATAGAAATAAAAAATCTTACTTTTTTATATGGAGAAAATACAGTATTTGAAAATTTTTCTATTATTATTCCATGATGAAAAAAAATAGCATTGGTTTGAGCGAGTTGATGATGAAAAACTACGTTAGTAAAACTGATATCTTGATTTTTGTCTCCAAATAATTGAGATATAATGGTAGATTTACAAAAATTAAGTGGAATAAATCTTCAGTCATATTATAAGAATATTTGATATCTTACACAAGAACCATCTGTTTTTGATGGAAGTATTTTAGAAAATTTAACCTATGGAATTGATGAAAATAATATTGATGAAACACTTTTAAAAGAAGCAATACAAAATGCGAAATGTGAGTTTATTTACGATTTTAAAGATGGATTAGAAACACAAATTTGAGAAAGATGAGTCAGACTTTCTGGATGACAAAAACAAAGACTTGCGATTGCAAAACTTTTTATCAAAAATCCACAAATTATTATATTGGATGAACCAACATCAGCACTTGATAGTTTTTCAGAAGAATCTATTAGAATATCATTTGAAAAATTATTTCAAGGAAAAACAGTTTTTATTATTGCTCATAGATTGCAAACCGTAAAAACAGCTGATGATATTATTGTTTTTGAAAATGGACAAATGTTAGAAAGAGGGAATCATGAAAAATTGATACAAGAAAATGGATATTATAAAAAAATGCTCGATTTACAAAGCTGATTTTAGTTTAAAATTTTACATAATATTATGAAACAATATACATTTTTAGAAACATTACAGATATTTTTATCTCCCATGAAAGAAAATAAAAAACTTCTTTCTTTTTCTCTCACATTCTTTTTATCAGATGCTATTACGAATATATGACTTTTGTATTTATTTAAAATAATTGTTGATGATATTGCACTCGGAATAAATATATATTTTTATGTATTTATTTTCTTTGTAGGGATCAAATTTTTGATAATTATTTATTTTAGAAATTTTTTTGGAACATTTTATCCAGAAATGAGAAAATATTTTTACAATAAATATTTACATGAATACTTACAACTCGATAATAATAAATCAGAACTTCATGGAACCGGAAAAGTGATTAGTGTAGTGGAGAAATCAACTATGGTTTGGCTCGAACAATTGGCGAATTTTTTTAAAGATTTTATTGGATGAATATTGAATATAACTTTGTCTTTATTAATTGTATTTTCAATAAATTATTATTATGGATGTATCATTCTTTTTCTTATCATAATGATTTTTATTATTACTATAATAATTCAAAAAGTGAATAGGAAATATAGACTGGAAAGAAGAGAATTAAATATTGATATTAGTAAAAAAATAGTGAATTTAATCATATCAAAATTTGAGATTCTGCAGAATTTTAAATGAAAATCAGAAGTAAATAAAATAGTTTCTATACTGGAAAAAAATAAACAGGCAAATTCTAAAATGTCCAATAACGATGTATATTTAGGATTATTTTCCAATTTTATTATTTATGCTACCAGAATATGAGTAATAGTACTCTTTGTATACGGATTTGATAGAGGATTACTTTCTATGTGAGAATTTATAATATTTGTATCATTTACCTATATTTTAGAAAAATCCCTTACTGGTCTTACTTCTATGTATACAAATTTTAGTAATAATCTGGTTGATATAGAAAAAGTTTGGGAATTTTTTGACTGAGAATCAAAAATTATTTGATACGAAGAGTGAAATGAATTCAAATATGAAAATGGAAATATTGAAATAAAAAACTTAAATTTTTATTATTATGAAGGAAAAAATATTTTTTCAAATTTTAACTTACCTATTGCAGGTTGAAAAGTAACAGCATTTGTTGGAAATAGTGGAAGTGGAAAATCAACACTGGTAAAACTTATTTCTTGATATATTAGAGCAAATTCATGAGATATTATAGTTGACTGACAAAAAATAAGTGAAACTTCTTTAAAAAGTTATTATAAAAATATTTGATATCTTACTCAAGAACCATCAGTTTTTGATGGAACTATTTTAGAAAATCTTACTTATGCGATATCAAGAGAGTTAAAACCTTGAGAACTCGATAGAGTAATCAGCCAATCAAAATGTGAGTTTATCTATGAATTACCACAAAAAGAGTTTTCACATATTTGAGAAAGATGAGTAAAACTTTCTGGGTGACAAAAACAAAGACTCGCTATTGCCAAAATTATGCTCAAAGATCCACATATTATTATTCTTGATGAACCAACCTCGGCACTCGATAGTTTTAGCGAAGAACAAATCACTAATGCTATGAATAATCTTTTTAAAGATAAAACGGTTATTATAGTAGCTCATAGACTTCAAACCGTGAAACATGCTGATAATATAATAGTGCTTGATAATGGACAAGTAGTAGAAGAATGAAATCATAAAACTCTTATACATAAGAATTGAATTTATAAAAAAATGCTTGATTTACAAAGTGGGTTTTAAAAAATACATCTCAATACTACTCATTGCCAAAAATTTGCATTTTATCTAAAAATCATATAATAATCGGGATTTTAAATTTTAACTATAAAAAATGGCAAACGAAACGGTCATCAATTTTAAATGAGTAGAATTTTTTTATGATTTTAGAAAACCTATTTTAGAAGATGCTACTTTCAATGTAAGAGCAGGATCAAAATTAACGATTATGTGACAAAATTGAGCTGGAAAATCAACTATTTTTAAATTGATCAACGGAACTTTAGAAAAAAAATCAGGAATTATCAATATTGATAAACAAGCGACTATTGCTACTTGATATCAAGTCATATTAGCAGAAGATAAAGAATTAACCATACAAGCTTTTTTTAGAAAATATTTTGTAGACAAAGCTGTTTTTAATATCGATAAACAAATTGCTGAGATTCTTGATGTAGTAAATTTAAAAGCACCTCTTGATAAAAAAATTGCATCATTTTCATGATGACAACAAGCAAGACTTCTTTTAGCAGCAGCACTCATTCAAAATCCTGATATTTTACTTTTGGATGAACCAACAAATAATCTAGATAAAGAATGAATTTGGCATTTAACGACATTTTTACAAAATTATAAAAAAACAGTTTTGGTTATTTCTCACGATGCTGAATTTCTGAATAGTTTTACTGATGGAGTTATTTATCTTGATGTTCATACAAAAACTACTGAACAATTTATTTGAGATTATCATGATGTAGTTGAACAAATTAAAAGAAAAATAGAAAAAGATAATATGGCAAATGCTCGTCTTGCCAAAGAAGCACAAGCAAAAAAAGAACAAGCAAATGTTTTTGCTCATAAATGATGAAAACTCAGACTTGTAGCAAAAAAAATGAGAGAAGCTGCTGAAGAAATGGAAGACGATATGGTGGATAGTAGAAAAGAAGATAAAACGATTCGTGAATTTAGTATTCCTCTTCAAGAAGATATTGGATGAGTCTTACTGAAAATACACTCTGTTCATATTATTAGACATAATGAAGTAACAATAAAAGATATAGAAGTAAATATCAGAAAAAATGATCACCTGCTTTTAAGTGGGCCAAATGGTATAGGAAAATCTACCCTTCTTGAAAAAATTGTAAATGGTGATGAGACTGGATGTACATTGACTTCTGGAATCAAAATTTGATATTATAGACAAGATTTTTCCAATCTTGATTTTAATCAAACCGTATATGATTGTTTTATAGAAGCAACTCAATGAGCTATGTTAGAGCAAGATTTAAGAAGTACAGCTGCATGATTTTTGATTACTGGAGAAATTATGAAAACTCGTATTTGAGATCTCTCAGAAGGACAAAAATGACTCGTTGCATTTTGTAGATTGGTATTTTTAAAGCCAGGAATGCTTATTTTGGATGAACCAACGAATCATATAAATTTTAGACATATCCCAGTAATAGCAAAAGCTCTTGATGAATTTGAATGAGGAATGATATTAGTCAGCCATGTGGATGAATTTGTTTGGCAAATTAGAATCGATCAATATTTAGATTTAGATTAAAAAGGAAGATGCTATCTTCCTTTTTCACAAGAGAGAAAGTATTAATAATGACAAATATGAAAATTACGGATCAACTTTCCGTTTGATGGAAAAAAAAATTCAAACCAGAATTTGAAAAAGATTATTTTTTAGAAATAAAAAAGCAAATAGTATCTGACATCAATCTTTGAGAAACTATTTATCCACCACTAGAAAAAATTTTTTTTGCTTTTGAAAAAACTTCATTTGATGATCTGAAAGTAGTCATTTTATGACAAGATCCATATCATGGAAATGGACAAGCTCATGGTCTCAGTTTCTCTGTACCAGATTGAATTATCCCACCACCAAGTTTAAAAAATATTTATAAAGAACTTCGTAATGATTTGGGTTTTGATATACCAAATTGATGAAATTTAGAGAAATGGACGAGTCAATGAATTTTACTCCTCAATGCTATACTTACCGTAAAAGCTTGAATTCCAGCCAGTCATTCTCACATAGGTTGGGAAACTTTTACCGATGAAATCATAAAATATATTTCAGATGAAAAAGAAAATATTATTTTTATACTTTGGGGAAATTTTGCAAAAAGTAAAAAACAATTTATTGATGAAAAAAAACATTTTATTATAAAATCAGCTCATCCATCTCCATTTTCAGCTTACAACTGATTTTTTGGAAGTAAACCTTTTTCAAAGACAAATGAGATATTAAAAAGTATTTGAAAAAAAGAAATTGATTGGAAATTATAATACATAACTCAAAACAAATGAGACTCGATAGATTTATAGTTCACTTATGATATGGATCAAGAAAACAAGTAGCAAAATATATAAAAGATGGAATTGTTGGAGTAAATGAAGAAATTATATACAATAAAGATTTTGAAATTACATTTTGAGATATGATAAATATAGGAGAAGAATCTATTGAATATAAAGAATTTATTTATGTTATTTTAAATAAACCTACCTGATATATTTCCAGTAAAAAAGCTGAATGATGACATAAATCATATCTTGATTTACTCGATGACTGCCCATATGGAAAAATAATTGATATTGTTGGGAGACTTGATTTTGATACAACGGGTTTAATATTTCTTACCAATGATTGAGAAATGACTCATAAAGTTATTCATCCAAAAAAAGATATTTTTAAAAAATATTATGTAAAATCTCATCTTTCTCTGAGTGATAAAGATAGAATAAAACTTGAATCCGGAGTAAAAATTGATGATTTTCTAACCAAGCCTGCGAAAGTAGAAATAATCAGTGAAAAAGAAATATATCTGAGTATTTCTGAGTGAAAATTCCATCAAATAAAAAAAATGTTAGAAGCTATTTGAAATAGTGTTGTAGAGTTACAAAGAGTCAGTATTGGTTATTTAGAACTTTGAGACTTAGAACTTTGAGAATGGAGATATCTCTATGGAGAAGAATTGATAAATTTTAAAAAAATGCTCTAAAAGAGAGCATTTTTTTAAAATTATGAATTTTTTCCCTTAAAAAAGAGAAAAACTCATAATTTTTTCTTGATTTAAATGAAAAAATAAATATATTAAAAAAGTATTTTACTATTTAAATTTTTCAAATGCCAGAAAACGAAATTCCTGAAAATGAAGAAATTGATACCAATCAAAATTCTTCAGAAAATGAACAAAACGAAATTCCTGAAAATTGAGAACAAAGTACTTGAGTTATTCCAACTTGACTCGTATATGAGGGAGATATGAATAGAGATATAAATGAAGAAATGGAAACATGCTATTTGGATTATGCTATGAGTGTTATCGTTCAGAGAGCTTTACCAGATGTAAGAGATGGATTAAAACCAGTTCATAGAAGAATTCTCTATGCTATGCATGAAAATGGACTCAGAGCGAGTTCTAAATTCAGAAAATCTGCAAAAGTAGTCTGAGATGTACTTTGAAAATATCATCCTCATGGAGATAGTTCAGTATATGAAGCTATGGTTCGTATGGCACAAGATTTTTCTTTAAGATATCCATTAGTTCATGGACAATGAAACTTTTGATCAATGGATGGAGATGGAGCAGCTTCTATGAGATATACAGAAGTAAAAATGACAAAGTTAGCTGAGTTTATGCTCAGCGATATAGAAAAAGAAACCGTATTATTTAAAGATAACTACGATACGACTGAACAAGAACCAACCGTACTTCCAAATCGTATTCCAAATTTACTCATGAATGGTGTTATGTGAATAGCTGTTTGAATGGCTACAAATATGCCACCACATAATCTAACAGAACTCTGTGATGCTATTGGTTATTTATTAAAAGTAGCTGATGAGGAAGAAGTAACGGTAGAAGATTTGATGCAATTTATTAAAGGTCCTGATTTTCCAACTGGGTGAATTGTGTATGATAAAGAAGCTTTACTTACAGCTTATTCTACAGGAAGAGGAAGTGTAATTATTAGATGAGTAGCAAATATTGAAGAAAATTCTAAATGAAGAAAATATATAAATATATCTGAAGTACCTTACGGATTAAACAAATCAACATTTGTCGAAAAAATAGCAGATCTCGTAAAAGATAAAAAAATTATTTGAATTAGTGATTTGAGAGATGAATCAAGTAGTAAATGAGTCAGAGTAATTGTTGAATTAAAAAAAGATGCATTCCCAAAAAAAATACTCAATCAACTTTATAAACTTACTCCTCTTCAAACGAGTTTTGGTTATAATATGATATCTCTTTGAGATCGTGGAAAACAACCAAAACTCTACAATTTAAAAGAAATTTTAGTTGAATTTATTAATCATAGAAAAGAAGTAGTCGTAAATAGAACTATCTATGAACTAAAAATTGCAGAAGCAAGAGCTCATATACTAGAATGACTCAAAATAGCTCTTGATAATATAGACGAGGTAATTCGAGTTATTAGAAGTAGTTATGATGATGCTGAATTTCAATTGATGAAAAATTTTCATCTTTCACAAATTCAAGCAGAAGCTATTGTAGAAATGAAATTAAAAAGATTACAAGGACTGGAAAAAGAAAAAATAGAAAATGAATTATTTGAAAAATTAACTTTCATAGCTGATTGTAAAGATATATTAGCAAAACCAGAAAGAATTATTTCGATAGTAATCGAAGAAATTGATTATATAAAAGAAACTTTTGGGGATAAAAGAAAAACTCTCATAAATAATTCTAAACTATGAGAATTTAATCCAAAAGATACGGTTGCAAATGAAGAAGTTGTGATCACTATTTCAAAAAATAGTTATATAAAAAGAATCTTGTCAAGCTCATTTAGAACTCAAAGAAGAGGCTGAGTGTGAGTAACTACAGCTACAAAAGAAGAAGATGAAATTAAACTCGTATTATCAACAAAAAATCATAACGATTTACTCTTTTTTACTTCAAGATGAAGAGTATTTTCACTTCCTACTTATGAAATACCAGAAGCAAATAGAATTGCAAAATGACAACCAATTATCAATCTTTTATCTCTTGATAAAAATGAAGAAATTTCATCAGTACTTGATATAACAGAAGAAAAGAATAAATATTTATTTTTTGTAACTTCAAAATGAACGAGTAAAAAATTATTAATGGATGATGTGAAAAAAATTAGAGCAAGTGGACTTATAGTATTAAAAATAAAAGAAGATGATCATCTTGCTTGGGTAAGAACTACTTCTGGAAATGATAATATCTTTATAGCAACAAAAGCCGGAAAAGCAATTCAATTTAGTGAAGATGATGTAAGACCAATGGGAAGAGCAGCCTCTTGAGTAAGATGAATTAGACTCAAAACTGATGATGAAGTAGTAGAAGTGAATATTCTTTGAGAAACAGATAAATATGTCTTTGTTGTAACTCAAAATGGTATGGGAAAAATATCTGAAATAGAAGAATATAGAAGTCAATGAAGAGGTTGATCTGGTGTAAAAGTTATGAATATAACAGCAAAAACATGAAAATTAGTTTGAGCTATGACTCTCAATGATGAAGATAGATTAAATAATGATGTGCTTTTAATGAGTAAATCAGGTCAAACTATTCGTTTGCCACTCAAATGAATTAGAGCTACTTCAAGAGTGACTCAATGAGTTATTTTGACAAAAATTAGATGAGAAGCTGATATGATTGTAAGAGCAAGTTTAATGAAAGCGAGTGAAGAAGATGAAAATCCTTCTGTAATTGTTGAAGAAAATATAGAGAAGTAATTCTATTCTTTTCATATTAAAATCTTTAATTATTATTAATATTAATATGTATAAAATTACCAGAGAGGAGGCATCAAATTTATTAAATATGTCAACCAGAAGTATTGATAGATATATACGAGCTTGAAAACTCAGATCTAAAAAAGATGGAAAAATAGTATATATTCATCATGATGATGTGAATAATTTTTTATCTTGATGAAAGAAAAAACAAGAAATTATTTATGGAAATATGAGGAATAATGAATTTAAAACAGAAATTCCAACGACTTTATTACCAGAAAATTTACATATTATGAATATTTTTGATAGCTTACGATCAGAAATAAAGCAAAAAGATGAAGAAATAAAAGAAATGAGTATAAGAATCTGACAAATGCAGGAAATAGTCAATAATTCTATTTCATTATTAGATTTCAAAAAAACTCAATTTTTACTCGAAGAATCAAAAAGTTCTCTTTCTTCTGATTTAGAAAATATAAAAAAAGAATTAGATAATAAAAATATTTTATTAAAAGAAGAAAAAAATCTTAATTTTATACTTATTTTTATATCTTTTATAGTTTTTTTTACTCTTGTGCTTATTTGGTTTATAAAAATTTAACATATGAATAATAATTTTATTATTCATATTCTGTTCTCATAGTTCAACGGATAGAATAGTCCCCTCCTAAGGGACAGATGCTGGTTCGATTCTAGCTGGGAATACCACTTTTAAGATAAAAATAAAGGAGCTTAGCTCCTTTATTTTTATCTTAAAATTCATCATTTTTTTTCAACTTTTGAAATAATTTCTTTCATTATACCCAACTTGACTTCATCTTTTAATGTTTCTGTCATCGATTGGATATAAATTTTAAAACTTAAACTTCTCTTTCCAGGAAGTTTTTCTTCATTTTCATATATATCAAAAAGTTCAACTTTTTTAATGAGTTCTTTATTCGTTCCAAGTATAGTGAGATATATTTCTCTTCCGTGAATTTTTTTATCTACCACAAATGATAAATCAAAATTATTTTCTTGAAAATTTGATAATTCTTTTGCTTTTACTTTATTATAAATAGTGGGTAATAATTTTGATACTTCTATATCAAAAAATCCAATTCTCTCTGAAATACCAAATCTTTTTGCAATACTTGGATGAATTTCTCCAACATATCACACTTCTTTTCCTCTTACTATTATTTTAGCAACTCTTCCAGAATGTGCATAACTCGGATGTTTTTCACAAAATGTAAAGTAAAAATTATCTACAAATATCGTTTTTAAAAAATCACTTACTCATTTTTGAATATCATAATATACTATTTCTTTTATTGAAATCATAACTCAAGATAATCTATAATCTTCGGTAATATTGGTACCATCTTTATAAAAAACTTTTTCTATTTCAAATAATTTTATATTTTTTCTTTCTCTAATATTATCCTCTAATCACACCATTAAATTTGGAATTAAACTATTTTTCATATGGGTAGCATCTTCACTGAGAGAATTTTTTAAATCAACACATTCTGAAATATTCATATTCAATTTTTCGAGTAAATTTTTATTTACAAAAGAATAATTATATACCTCAAAAAATCATCTATCAGTAAAAAATTTTTTTGAATCTTTTTTAAAAATATAAATTGGATCTTGAATAATAGCTCATAAATTTACTCTTGGAATCGTTGGTATTATTTTATCATATCCATCTATTCTGGCAATTTCTTCAGCAATATCAGCTTTGGTAGTTAATTCTTTCCTCCAAAAAGGAATAATAAGTTCATTTCCATTTTTTTGAATTCAAAGATGATGTAAAATATCTATCACATAGGATTCTTCATAATGAGCTCCTATTAAATTATTATAAAATGATAAATCAAATTCTTGTTTTATTACAGGTTGTTTTTTTATATAGCTATCAAAATAACCTTCTATTTTTAATTGAGGAAATTCTTTTAATAATTCATTATAAATGAGACTCGTAGCATAACTTGCGAGATCAGTTAAAATATCTTTTTCAAATACATTGAGAGCATCAGTTCTTACTCATAATCTTTTTCCAGTCATTCTTAAAATAGCTTGATCAAAATGAGCTGTTTCAATGATTATATTTTTTGTTTGATCAGATACTGCACTTGATTTTCATCAAATAATTCCAGCAAGAGCTAATACTTTTGTATTATCTGCAATAACAATATCTTTTTCACTGAGTTCATATACATTATTATCGAGTGCTTCTAAACTTTCTCATGTGCGAGCAAATCTTATGGTAATATATCAATCAATACAATCAGCATCAAATATATGGGCAGGTTGCCCGTAAAAATAGAGTGAATAATTTGATACATCAACCAAGAGTCATCTTACTTCATGTCAAGCAGATTCAATAATAGTTTTTATTTCATCTCTTGAAATCACATTTCAAACTCAAGAAATTTTTAATAAACTATATCTTTTTACTACTTCAGGTAATTCGTTTATTGCTTTTAGTTTTGGTATATTTGAAAAGTCCATTGTTTTATATTCATGTCAAAAATCTTTCCCATAAATAGTAGCAAGTTCTCTTCATATCCCCATATAAGAAAACATATCTGGTCTATGATTAATAGCTTTATTATCTATTTCCAAAATTTCATCATTTTTTCCTAAATACTCTCTCAAATTTATTCATAGTGGGGTATCTTTCGGTAACTCCCGAATTCAGTCTTGTCTTTGTTCTATTAATCCAAGTTCATCTAAACTACAAATCATTCACTCCGAAATTTCTCATCTGATTTTTGTTTTTTGTATTATCATTTCAGAACTTAATTGAGCTCATACTATAGCTATTGGAACTTTTATACCAGCTTTCACATTTGAAGCTCAACAAATAATTTGTTTCGTTTCTCACAAAATAGAAACTTGACAAATATGTAATTTTTCACTTTCAGGATGTTTTATACATGAAATCACTTCTCCGACATATACATTTTTGAGATTTTCATTTTGCATAATAATTTCTTCTACTTCAGCTGTGTGCATAATTAACTTTTGAGCTGTTGTATTTGAATTTTCTAAATATGGTACATATTTTTTTAATATTTTATAAGAAACTTTCATTGGTACTTATCTTAAAGAATTAAAATTTGAAATGAGAATATGAAAAAATACAATAAAATCAAGAAAATATACAAAAAATAAAGAGCATTTCTATATATACTCTTTATTTTTACTTTGATAAAAGATCTTTTAATTCAAATATATTTCTCTCAATTATAGGCTTTACTTCTTCAAAAATCCAATTACGATTGATAGATTCTAATTCATTAATACTGAGTTTTGTATTATTTACACATAAATAATATATGTTATTTATATTTCCAATCATATCAAAACTTGATCATTCAGCTTGAGTTATATATTGCCAATCTCATATATTAAAAGTATTTCAAATAATTGCTAATTCTTCAAATTCACTATTTTCTATAGCAGACTCTTCTTGATCTCTTAATGAAAAATCATACACTGGAGTAAATATTTCATCTTTTTTTTCAATAATTATAATTTCATCAAAACAACGAGTTAATTGTATAAATTGTAAAGATATATAATCAAGTTCTTCTGTAATTTTATCAGGGAAAGAACTTATAAACATTCTTCTTCTAAAAGAAAGTTTTTTTTGAATTAATGGTGCGATTTGTGATTGTATAATTCATCTGGTTTCATCTATTTTGTTTTTTCAATATGGTTGAGGTACACTATTATTTTGATATTCTTCTATAATCATTTGATTCTATTATTATAATTTAAAATTATTATTTGCCACTTCATTTTACTTAATAAATATATAAATCAAATATAAAAAGAAATACTTTGAATATAGTAAAATAGTAAGATGTATAGTAATACCTTTTCAATGTCTTCATAGTATTATGGTTCAGTATAGCAGAAACATTGAGAACTTTCTTTGTAAAAAACCCTGATTTTACTCTACCTAATCAGTATAACCAAGGTTTTAACGAGTATTATAAGTATAGATGAAAGCCAAAAGAATTTTATAGTAAATCTAAGAAAATGTAGCTTTAATCATATAGTTACTTTTTGTTTATTTATATAAGCATATTTTAGTGAGAATTAAAATCAAGGATTATATTAAATAAAATTCTAAAATTTTCAAATTCTCCACTATCTAATATTCTAACTTTTTCAGTAAAATTATTTTTTGAAGTATCTGATTCAGAAATTTTATAAAAATATAAATCTTCTTTTTTATCTATTTGATCCTGATTTAATTTATCTCTCACATTTGTTATACAATGATTTATATCATCAAAAGTTCTTTTTGATATCATTCAACTAGTTTTTAATATTTCTTTTGAATATAAAAATTCAATCGGACAATTTTTATGAGTTTCAAAATCTGTATTTGGACAAGGAAGAGTAATTCAAAAAATATTATCTCTTTCTTTTACTTTATATTTTTTATTATCTTCCAAAGAATCTCAAATTTGTTTAATTTGTTTTAATCATTCATTATCATAATCGAATATTCAAACTACAACTTTATTTTTAAAGAAGTCTTTTGGAATTCAAAGTAAAAACTGTTTTAATTTATCAGCTCAATCACATGAATAAATATCAAATTGATTTTTAATTCAAAGTTTTTCAATTGCAATTTCTAAATGCTTTTTATCTGTAATTCACTCTGTAACTAATAAATATTTATTTCAACTATTTAGAAGAATTTCCATTTCATTTAGTGACATTTGTCAATCAGTAATTTTATCCAAAATTTCCCTTTTTTCTTTTAAATCAAGTTTTCAGTTTTCTAAATAAAATAAATGTTTTTTATTAAATTTATTCATTAAGGTTGGCGAATGTGTAGTCATGATAACTTCTCATTCTCAAAAGTTTATTAGATAATTTTCAAATAAAATTTTTAATTTTTGTTTATTTCAAACATGAATATATGAATCAGGTTCATCTAGTAAAACTAAACTGTTATTTGAAACTAATATATTTGTAACAAAATAAATAAGTAATTGCTTTTTTTGTCATTCACTTAAATCTAATAAGGGTATATTATCAATAAGCTTTAAATTTATATTGTTTATAAGTTTATCATTTTTAGTTAATCAAAAACAAGCAATTGATAAATGCCAAAAGAAATCTAAATGACTTCAAATAGTTCAATAATCATCACTGTATTTTCTCAAAGATTCTAGAGTCCAATCATTTTTTGAAGATATTATTTTTACGAAATTTGTTACATCATTTTCTTTAAATTTTTCTAAGTTTTTTTCATCAATATCAAACTCAATTTCATTAATCTTAATTCATTTTCAAAGTATATTTTCAACTCATTTGTATAATTCGTCTGTTTCAAAATCATATACTGAAATTAAGATTGTTAACAAAGCAATATTCCAAAAATCTTTGTTAATAAAAATCATTTTTGGAGTATCAAAAGAGAGAGTTGCTCAATCTAAAGTTAATTTATTATTTTTAACTGAAATAATAAAATTTTGATAATATTCTTGATAATATTTTTCGTAAAGTCTTGTTTCTTCTCCTGAGTATAAAGCAATAATATTATATGGTAATATTAAACCTCTATCAATATTTTTTGTAAATACTCAATCAATGTAATATCAAACCATTCTCATTTCTGTATCTTCTCACATCATACTCATAAAATCTCCTCAAGTAGGTCAGATTGAAATTCATCATTTTGTATATTGTTGAATAACTTTTATATTTTTTCAGTCTTTAAAATATTCTAATTCATAACTAAAAGCACATCTTCTTTCATTTGTCTCATCATAAAGTCAATAAAAAATTGCACTTATTGCTTCAAGTACATTTGATTTTCAACTTCAATTGTTTCAAACAAAAATTGATATTCATTCAGATTTTGTAAAATCTATTGGATTTTCCCAGAAATCTAGGTTTTTAAATCATTTTATTTTTAGTGAGATTAGTTTCATTGTGTTCTTTTATTACAATATTTTTCTATACTCCTAACAAGAATATCCATATCATTACCATTAATTCTTGGTTCTGGTTCAGAAATCTTAATATCTTCATTATCATAATAAAGACTAGCTGATAGTATAACTGAAATAACTATCGTAATGAATAATAAAAATCATGAAAAAATTAAATATGCTTTATCTTTAAAATCTTTATATTTTTCAATAATAATTCACACTGAAATAAATGCTATTCAAAAAGAAATATTTATGAAAATATTTAATTCTAAATCAGGTTTTATAAAATTTGGTATAAAATAATTAATTCAAATTATAAGTATTTTTATTAAAGCTATAAATAAAACTGGTAATATCCCAATAATTATACTTTCTTTAAATCTAATTTTATTATCTTTTCACATAAAAAAATTTATAATTTTATTAAGCATAAATAAATAAATTAAAAAAATAAAATATTAACTAAAAATTTCCCTCTCAAACTCAACTTTTGCAATTTCTTTCAAATCCCCAGAAAGTTTTTTCAAACTCTTAATTTCTTCTTTTAAATCTCAAATATGTTTTACTATTTTGTCTTGAGTTTCAATTTCTGGTAAAGGAAAAAATATTTTTAATAAATTTCAAACTCATAATTCAGTTTGTTTTGTTGCTTGAGCAGATTTTATATTATCTACTTGTTCTTGTCATAAATTATTATTAAAGAAAGTTACAAAAAAATCTGGATTAATTATACTTTGATTCAGTCTTAATAATAATAAGTGACTATCATATAATAATCCTTCAAATCATTCCCTTATTAAACTAGCTCTTCATATTGTCCCTTCTCAAGTTGAATTAATTAATATATCTCAAGTTTGAGTCAATAAATTATTATCAATTCATTTTAACCAATTTTCATCAACTATTTTTCAAAATTGTAAGTCTATTTCATCCCACCTATTACATTTTTGGTTTAATATGATTTTATTTCATTTTTCCGAATATTCAGGACTTTTTCATCTTTTAATATCTTTATAATAATCTATATTATCTCATAAAGACACAAGTTTATATTTATCACTAGAAAAAAGATTAAATATATTTATCTTATCAACTCCCCATTCCTTTATTTTTAAATAATCCACAAAATTTAATCATATTTTTTTATTTTCTTTTTCTTTCACTTCAATTCCTAATTCTTCCATCAAATAACTTTCAATTTGTTTTTCTAATTCTCCAGCTTTTATATCAGCATTTAAAGAATCTTTAAGCTTTGCATTATATTCTTCTACAATTCTATTTTGTTCTTCTAAACTTGGAAGTGGTATTTTTGTATTTAGAAAAACATTCATATCAACTCTTTGTCTTCAAGTTGTTCAACTACTTCATTGTTGAGTGTAATCCAAAAATTCTTTTGTTCATAAAATAAGTATTAGAAATTGAATATTTATTTTATTTTTATCTACTATAAAACTTGGAAAATCATTTGTTACAATAGCTCATTTTAAATCTACTGGAACTATTCAAAAAGCTCAATTTCTGGCATCAATTTTTGACATTATAAATTCTCATCATGAAACTAAAAATTGTTTTTTAGTTCAGATATTTTCTCACTTTTCTATATCTCTCAAAAAAACTCAATTATTATTCATTTTTATAGTAACTCTTTTGTATTCTTTTCAGTCTTCTATATCTATTTGAGTTTTATTTCTCATCAAAAAATCTCAAATTTTTACAAATTCAAAATTTTTGTTATATGAAAAGGCTGTTCATTTCAGATATTGAACACTCCAGTTTGAGACATCTATAAAGTCTATAAATTTCAAATATGTATTATTTAATATTTCCATAATTTTACTTTCCTTATTTATTTTAAATTACATACTAGTTACATAGTTTGTTGGCTTATTATAAACATTATTACTTTTTATGAACTTCTTCAGTTACATACCAGTCACATATTACTTTGGCTTATAATAAGGATTTATATATTAAACACTCTTTTAGAATCACATGCCAGTCACATAGATTTATGCCCAATATGGAATGTATTCATTATTCTTTTCTCATGCTTTAATTTTATTATTATCTATGGCAAGTTTTATAATTCTTGAAGCCATTGAATAATTTTTTTCTGCAATATTAAATCTTTCTCTTAGACTACTATTTGTCATTTTTTCTTCACCAGATAAATACTTTAAAACACAATGTTGATAACAAGCCCTTATTTTATCTGATTCAGTCATATTTCTTAATTCTCTAGGAGAATATAATGTTACTCTTGTAAATTCATCATATATTTCAAAATTTGGTGCTGGTAATTGAAAAAGTTCTATATTTGATATAGCTCTATCAACTCAAGATCCACTTTCTTCACAATATCAGAATCTTCTCATTAAACTGGCTAAATCTTCATTTCTAGATTTTGGAGGATGATCCATAAATCTATCAACATCAATTAAAGGAATTCAAGGATTTGTTATTTCAATTCTATTGTTATAAATTTCAATTAATGGTCAAGTTCATGTAATTGAAAAATCTTGATGAATAATAGCATTAGCAATAAATTCTCTTAAACTAACTTCTGGGTAAATAGATTTTTTAATTCTTAAAGCTCTTCATATTTCTTCATTTTCTCATATTTTAGAAATAATATAATCTATAAGTCCTTCAAATCATACTGCATATCACTTTTTTCATTCGATTTCTTCTTTTCTAATATTTTTATTATTTCAATCATATATTATAACTCTAATTGTTTTTCTTTTAATTAAATCAAATTTTTGTATATCACGAGCAAATAATATAGCTCATAAAACAGTTATTGAATATTTTCAATTATCTTGAATTTTTACTAAATTATCTTCTGCTAATTTTTCAACAAATTTTTTAGTTTCAGTTGGTAAGTCTTGTTTTGTTAATATAAAATATTTATCATAATCTAATAATTTTAAAACTTCATCATAAGTTAAATTTTCATAACAAATTTGTTTTTCAAAATTTTTATTTTTTAAGTTATTCCAAATTTTTTCTTCTATTCTAGGATAGTTTGCTAAATTAGTTGTACTTTCTCCGTCTCTAATATAAGCAATATTATCAAATCTAATAGGAATATTTTTAGCACTTTCAATTTTTAAAATAACTACTTTTTTTCATTCAACTTCTAATTCTAAAAATTCTACAAATACTTTTGGAGATAATTTTTGAGATAACCAAATATGTAAATTTTGATTTCAAACTTTATAATCATTTGGCTTAAAATCTGTTCAAATTATCTTTTTAGTTAAATTTTCAACTCAAAAAAGAATATATCAAAAATCTCTTCATTTTAATAAAGCTGTATTTGAAATAGCAGAAATATTTTTTCAATCTCTTTCTTTATCAAAATTTTCTTTAAATTCTATATATCAAATTCATTCATGTTGATTTAATAGAGTTTTTAATAATTCTATATTTTCCATATTGTTAAAATTTAAATTGTTACCATAAATTATTTTGTTTTCTATATTTTGCAAATTCTTCTGCAAGTGGTTCAAGTTCATTTTCTATAACTGCTCAAGTTGTAGAAATTCAAGCTTTATCAACTTCTGCAATAGCAATTTTGTAATTAAAAGTTTCTTTTATTTTCCTTTTTGTTTCCATATTTCTTTTTTCCCATAATACCACTATCTCAGCAGGAATCTTCTTTTTTTCATCTTTGTCTTTTATTTCTTTGAGTTTTTTAGTAAGAGACTTAATTTGTGAATCATAGATTCATCCTATATCTAATTCTGCATGTGCTTTTATTTCTTCATATTCTTTTTCCTCTTCTAAAGTAAATTTCTTTAGAAAAACTAAACTTGGCTTAACTGTTGCTCAACTTGCAACAAACACATCTTGAGGTATTGAAGTAATTAATAGTATTTTTGCTCTTCATTCAAAATAATCTCTTACTTTTTGTAAATTTGAATTATTCAAAACTCATTCAGGAAGAACAATTCACATTCTTCATCATGCTTTTAAAAGCCTTAAATTTCTTTCCATAAATAAGACTTCTGTAAGAGTTGTAAACTTTCCTAAATCATATAAATCAACCAAATTTTTACCTATATTTCATTCAATTTGATTCAAAGCTTTTAAATATTCATCTCAATATTTTTCAATATAATATTTCTTCTTAACTTCATCTTTATATTTATCTCATTCTTCTATTTTTAAATCTTTAGGAACTCTAGAACCAAAAGGAGGATTTGCAAGTATTACATCAAATCTATTTTCAAAAATTCAGTTTACATTTAATAGTCAGTCATTATGATGAATTCCATTATGTCAATCTCAGTGCATTATCATATTCATTTTTGAGACTCTTGCCATTCTAGGATTTGCATCAGTCCCAAAAATAGAATTATGACAAAGTTCATTTATTCTTTTTTCTTCTTCTTTGTTTATTTCTTCTAAGTAATTATTATATTTTTTATTTAGTTCTTCATTCTCAATATTTTCCAAATTTTCTCAGAAAATTTCTTTTTGTTTTTGTTTCTTTAATAAAATAAATTCATTAGATATTTCTTCTCTTATTTTCTCAAAAGCTTTAATTAAAAATCAACCTGAACCACAAGCAGGATCGCAAATTAACTCTCATTCTTTTGGTTCTAATATATCAACCATAAAGTTTACTATGCTTCTTGGTGTAAAGAATTGTCATAATTCACCTCTTAAGGTTCTTCAAAGAAATTTTTCAAAAGCAATTCACTTTATATCTGAACTTGTAGTAGTTAGATTATATTTTTCCAGTTCTTTTACTATTTGTTCAAAACTTACTTCTCTTAGATTTATTTTCTCATATTGGTCAAAAATATTATCATTTTTAAATTCTTCTTTAACATCTTCAAAAAGTCTTTGCATATATGAATTTTCTTTTTCACTTCCCATTCTTATAGTTTCCCATGCATCTTTTAATTTTTGAAATTGTTTAAAAGAAAAAATTGCTTCTTGTTTTGGTTTTCTTTCATACATTATTTTAATAAAAAGTATTTTCGATATTTCATCAAAAGCACTTTCAGGAGAAAGTTTATCATTATTTCTTATTATATTATGACATTTTTGTAATACTTTTGAAAATTCGTCTCAAGTAAATTCTTTGGTTTTAGCTAAAAAATCTTCTAATTTCGCATTATCTAAAATATCTTTTACATGAGGAATATCGTTTACTGGTTGTAAACTTAAAGGTAGTTCTTCTTCTACTGTTTTATAAACTTGAAGTTCTTTTGAATTGCTTACTGCAAAAAGTTTTGCTCTACTCCAAGTAGCATAATTATATCATTGATAACAATCTTCAACTTTTAAATTTATATAAGGAGCTTTTAGTTCCACAACTAAAAATGCAGTTTTATTTGATAATTTTTCCTCTTTAGTTTTCCATACTACTATATCTGCTCTTGCTTTTCAATTTCCTCTTTGAGAGTTTGTTAATAAAACCTCTTCATACATTTGCTCAAGAGAGTATCAATAATCATTTATTAATTTACAAACAAATTCTTGTCTTACAATCTCTTCTGGAGTTGATTCAAGATATTTATCTCTTATAAAAGAATAAATTTTTCAATTTTTATCATATTTTAATTCTAGATTCATAATTATAATATTTTAAATAATTTTATTAAATATATATAATATAAGTTGTTATTCAAGTTTAAATAATTATTTATAGTTCTGAATATTTTTCTTTTCAAGAAATATTGTGTTTTAAAGATTTAAAATCTTTATGTTCAATATTTTTGTTTTCTTTTGGAAAATTTGATTTTATATATTCTTTCAGTTGATTTTCTAGCATATAGAATTTGAATTAGTTAATAATTTAAATTTTATTTCTCAAGATAAAATTAATAAATTTATTTAGTAGATTTTGAAAGTTTATCAATAAGATTTTTTTAACTCATAAAATTTTTTCTACATTAAGAACTCAACCTCATAAAAAATCATACATTCATATAATTCTTTCTATTGGTAAAAAATACCTTTGAACATTCTCATCATTAACTAATTTATTTATGGATCATACTGCTATAATTCATTTATTGTCTTTTATATTTAGTTTAAAAGAAGAAATATCTAGTCATAATTTTTTTATATTGTTTTCTATAAACTCAAGATATTCCCTATGAGAATCATATAAAATAATTTTTGAAAAATTTTCGTAATACTCCTTAAATTTATTTTCAAATTTCAAACTACTTCTTACTATAATATTTGAAGTAGTAAATTTAGAATCAAATAAAGTTATATTTCTACTTTCATAATTTATTATTAATAAATCTATTTCTAAATTTCAACTTTTATGGTTTCAGACATTTCTATAAAAATCTAAATAATTTTTTCAATAATTTGTTATTCTAATAAATTTAAATCAATCTAGAGTAATTAGAAATTTATTATTATAGTTTTTTAAATCAATTATTCAATTAACTAGTTTTAATACTGTGTAAATTTCAAATATATTAAATAATGCAGTATCAATACCTATAGCAGTCTTAAATTTATTATAAAAATCTTCTATGTCCTCAAAATTTGTTAATCAAATGTCCTCTATATTTTTATGCGATAAGAATCTACTCTTTATTTTATCATTTTTTAGTAAATTTGAAACTATAGAAAATATTTTATCAAAAGAATTAAATATACTATTTTGATTATAATCAATATTATCTATAAATTTATTATTTTTAAAAGAAATAAAATCATCATAGTAAACTATATTTTTATTTTGTCTTAAAACTTCTATAATATCTTTAACATTCAGTATAGAAACTATAGTATTTGAAACTAATTCACTTATAGCTAACTTTCAAATGTCAGATTCATTATAAATACTCTTTATATTTGAGATAAAATTATCTATATTTAGAAAATCCAAGTTCTCTATTATTCTTGATATTTCAACTCATTCAATTATTTGTTCTAATTGATTTTTTAATTCCTCATATTGTCTTGGAAAATTATATTCATCAAATGATATATTATCTAGTATTTCATCAATTTTTATATTATCAGATTGTAAAGTATTACTATTATTTAATTTTACATCTTTTGTTAAAACAAGATCTTTTAAATCAAATTTATTTCTCAACACATTAATCCACTTTCTATACTCAACTACAATTTTATCATTAATATAATTTAAAGTAGCTCATGGATATAATGATAATATTTGTTTATTAATGTCATCTATATTTGGGTATATTCAGCGAATTATAAAGTTTTCTATAAAAGTGAATATTTTAGGTTTAATATTTTTAGAAAATTCATCATCGATTATTATATTAAAATATTTTTCAAAATTATAATCTTCTAATATTTTTCTTACACCTGTTTTTATTCTTCAAGGCTTTAACTTTAAAATTTCAGGACAAGGTGCATTTTTAGAATCTCACTCTATTCACATAACTTTATCTAAAAGTCTATACCTATCAAAATTAGGAGCTAATGTACTTCTATAGATATTAGACAAATAGTTAAGATAAATATTTATTACTTTATCTTCCATAGAAATTCAATCATTATATCAAGGATTTTTAATACTCATATACTTTTAAAAAGTTAAAAATTATAGCTGGATTACATTTTCTTCTCAAAAAACATTTTCCCATCAATTTAATGCATTTGCATTTAAACTAGATAAATAAAGAACAACTAGTTTGTGTTTTGCTCTTGAAAGAGATACATATAATAAATTTAGTAATCTTTCTTCTGCTTCTAAATGTTTTTCTTGATCTTTATTTAGTTTTTCTCAAGAAACTAGCTTATCAAATCATCTATAAATATACCACCTATGAGAATCATCAATTATTACTAAAACATTATCATATTCAGCTCATTTAGTTCAATGTTGTGTTGAATAAGGAGTCATATTTTCTCTATATTTATAATATTCAATTATTTCTTTGTATTCCAGATTTAAAATAGAGTTTTTAAATTCATTAGCTATTTCTTGTCTTTCAATTTTTTCCTGTTCAGAAAAACTCTCTAATAAATATTCTTCAAATTTTGAAATTCTATCAGTCTTTTTAAAAATGTTATTATTAAAAATATATTTTAGAACTGTTTCAATAGATTCATTATTTCTTATTTTCTCCAATCAAATAATTAAATTTTTTAATTTCTCTTTATCTGTTATTTTATTTACTTTAAAATCTTTATCTCAAAATAATTCAAATAAATTATAATAATCCTTTTTGTTAAAATAAAAAATAAGCTTTTCAATTTTTGTAACTAAAAAATTAATATAAGGTTCATCAGCCTCTTTTAATCTATCATTTCCATTTAAACTGTATCTTTTTTCAAAAATATCTATTAAATTTCTAAATCATAAATCTTCTCATATCTTTTTGTTAGTTAGAACTAATATTTTATTTTCAGAAGGATTATTTTCGAAGTCCCAGTTTAAAACTTCTAAAGTTTTTTTATATTTTTCTTCAACATCTAAAGAATTTGAGTAATAAAAGTTTACTTCACCATCAAAGTCTTTCATAGCTACTTGTTTTAGTCAATCTTTTTTTTCTCTGACATTATTTACTAATTTAACAATTTTTTTTCAACTTCTAAAATTTTCTAATTTTTCTATTTTTTCTAATTTATCACTAATAAGTTTTCAAATTGTATTATTTTGATAGATTTTTTGCATTGAGTCTCAAAAAAATCATAATAAAAACTTTTCTTGATTTCAGTTTAAAACTTCTAAAAAAGTATTTACAATTTCTTTATTAGTATCTTGATATTCATCAATAAATAAATATGGATATTTTCTTATTAGTATTTTTGCTAAAGAAGGATACTTATTGAACATTTTTACTGAAAAATTAATAACATCATCATGTCATATTTCTCAATTTTTTAATCTTCTTCAATATTTTCAATAACTAATAGTTAATGATTTTAATAATGATTCAATATCATCAATTTTTTTATCCCAATCTAAGTCATTATTTAATTCTATTATTTCCTTCTTTAAATTAACTTGATAGTCTCATATTAATGACCAAAGAAACTCATGTATTGTATTTATTTCAACTATATCAGAGTATCATAATCTTTTTATCATTTCATCTTTAGCGACATTTGTATAAGTTATACAAGCTATTTTTTCTCATGTATGATAAAAAGAGTCTCATTTAATTGAAATTATATGTCTTATAGTTTCAATTAGTGTATATGTTTTTCATGATCATGCTCAAGCTTCTAATATAAAGCTTTTTTTATTTTTTATTGATTCTATTACTTTTTCTATTGTAGTCATATTATTTTGATAACCAAATTAAACCTTCTTTAATATATTTTGGAATAATAAATGACTCCATCATCAATACATCAAAAGCAAAATCTGTCTTTAAAGAATTATTATCTATATAACTTGAAATTTCCCAAGATTTCTCTTTTACTTGATCTTTATTTAATGAAGAAAATTTATTTTTTAAAATTATAGATTCTTTAGAGTAATTTTCTAGTTTTTCATAATTTGCTAATATAAATGCCTCTTCAAAGCTTCTTCATGTATTTCAGTTTTCCTCAATTTGATATGCAACTCTATAATTTCATACAATTTTGCTATTTTCTGCTAATGATAATAAAACTGACAATTCCTTTTTTCAAGGAATCCAATTTATTAAAGTATAATTACTAGTGTATTTTCATTCAGATACTTTATAACTACATTCTTTAGAATCATCAGAATCAATCTTTTTTCAAGTAAATCATAATAGTATTTTTTCTTCCTTTGTTTTTTTATCAACAGAATCAATATCTGTAATTATTAAAGTTTTTATTCATATAAATTCAAGAAAATTCTTAAATTTATGTGAATATGCTCATCAAACTTCTATAATAGAAATATATTGAGAAGTTAATTTTTCATGAATATTTTCAATCTCATTATCTATATTTAAAATAAATAATGGTAATAAAATTCTTTCTACCATTCACTCTATTAATATTAATTTATCAGCAAAAAATATATCTGATTTTTCTAAAGTTAAATATTTTTTTAGAAATTCAAAATTTCATTCATCGTTGAAGTTGTTCAAATCTTTGACTTCAGTATTACTATTTTCTTTTTTGAAGTATCTAATTTTTGTAAAATCAGAACATGTGATAATATGAGAAGAATGAGTCGTTAAAACTATTTGCACATTCCATCATTTGCTATTTATAAACTTTTCTATTTGCTTAATAAAAGTTTGTTGCATTTGTGGGTGTAAATGAGCTTCTGGTTCTTCTATAAATAATAATTGAAATTGTGGAATAGGTTTTAACTTGATGAATTCTCAATATAAATATGAAAATTGAAGTATTATATATATTAAATTACTATATCAAAGTCCATTGTAGGATTCAGGTAACTGATAATCTCAGTTTGAGTAGTATATTTTTGAGTTATTTCATTTCATTAATTCTACTGCAGACAATTCAGCTTTTAATGATAATTTTCTATCTTTGTCAGACAATCATGGATATCAAAAATTTCATAAATCTTCTTGTAGAACTTTAAAAAACTTTAAATATTCTCCATCTAAGCTATCGTTAGTTTTAGACAGTAATGTATCTAAACCTTTTTCTATGTTTAAGTCTGTATTTTTCTTAAAGTAATTTTCAAATATTTTTGATAAAGTATTATTTTTATCAGAAGAGTTATCATCTAAATCTCTTTGGGCATTTATAAAACTTGTATTAAATATACTACCTATATCTTTATTAAGTTTATGCATTAAATTTGATGAATCAATAACAAACTTTTGAATCTCAAAATTTCATTCAAAGTTATTTTTTATATAATTTATAATTTTAAAATCTTCTTCATCTCAATATAATTCTTTAATTTTTTGATAAAATCATATCTTATTTTTCATCACTAATTTTAGACAGATTTTATACTCATCTATTGAGTCTTCTAAATCTCCTCTAAAATCTAATCAATCATCATCTTCTTCTATCTTAAAGTTAATAATAAGAATTATTTCCGGTATGGATTCTTCAAATATATTATATTTTTTACCTCTTTCTTTTTCATCTTCTATTTCTTTTTCATAGTCCATGTATAACTTTAAAGATTCTTTTAATTTAACATGTGTACATATTGAGAAATCATTGAAATCAAATTTACTTCAATCATTAAAAAATTTTTTAAATAATTCTGTTAATGATGTTTTTCAACTATTATTTCTTCATACAATAATAGTATGATTTTTATTAAATTCTAAATTCTCAATGTTATGTAATAATCTAAAGTTTTTTATACCAATGCTTTTTATGTACATAAAATATTAATAATTAATAAAATTTAGATAAAAAATTATCTATAAACAAATTGATTATATTCATTACATATTAATTTTATATTAATTTTTAAAAGAAAATTTTATTTTATGTTAAAAACTATAAATCTAGCTTATTACAAGCATTCATAATTTCATCTGCAGTTATTCATAAATATCTCATAGTTACAGCAAGAGAAGAATGATTTAACTTATGTTGTATAATTTCAAGAGGTATTGCATTTATACGAGCTTGATATCACCAAGTTTTACGGAGAGTGTGATTTCAGAAATTACCTTTAAGTCAAACATCTTCGCAAATTTTAGAAAGAAGTATCCAGCTCATTTTACGACCTATAGATTTAATTCAAAGTGGGAAAGTTTTTTTTTGAAAAAATATAAAATTATTTTTATCTAAAATAATATTTGGATAAGTTTCTTTATATAGTTTTAAAGTTTCTTTAACTTTTGGAGTAATAGTAATCCTATTAGTTTTATTTGTTTTTTCTTCTTTTATATCAAAAAAATCCTTTATACCTGAGTTATTCTCAAAAATATCTTTTACTTGAATAGAAAGTAAGTCTGAAATACGAAGAGCTGAATTTATTCATAATTCAAATAAAAGTAAGTCACGAATATTTCAATCAAATCTAAGTAAATTTTTTATTTGAGAAATCTTTTTTATATCTCTAATTGGTTCTACAAATTGCATGAATATATTAGTTAAAATATAATAAAACTTATATTAAGTCTAATAATATGAAATGTAAAATAAAAAGCAAATAATTTTATTCGCTTTCTTTTGATATAAATCAGGAAATATTAGACACAATACTATTAAGTCTAATATATTAAAATGCAATACCTATTAGTTCATTATTAACTATATGTTTAAAGTTTGAAACTATCAAGATAATAACAAATACAAAAGAAAAAGAGATTAATTTATTAATCTCTAAAATCTATCTATATTTAAAGTCCAATAGGTAATTTATATTTAAATTTTCAGGAATATAAGTTGAATTTAGTTCATAAGATGAATAAATTTCTGGTGTTCAAAATAAACTATACTCCATATAATGAAATGTTTTTAATAGTGATGCTACTTCTTCATATAATTTTTTATCTTCAAATTTGTCTCATTTATTATATATGAAATATAATTCTTCCAAAAATATATGTGATTGTTCAAGTTCACTTCTATCATATAAGTTATCATTTTCTCTGAATAAAGTTTTCTCATCATAGTAATAAGTTTGAGAATTTTTTATACTTTTATCCAAATTATCTTTAACACTGTAAGCGTCGTCAAATCATGGCTCAAGTTTTACTCTTTTTATTAAAGAAATTATATTACATTTGTTTTTTTCTATATCTAAACTTTCACATCATATATCTAAATATTTCTGATTAAATAATCTAGATTTTAAGTCATTTTTATTTGTTTTATAGAAGCTAATGAAAGATTTTTGTCATAAACTTATTCTATTTATATCTCATGTATAATTATGAATATTATCATATATCTTCTTTGAAATTATATTTGTTTCTAGGTTTTTAATAGACATTTCTAACCAACCATACTGGCTTAATTGTGATTTTATTCAATAAATCACTCAAAAATCATAATCTTTTAAATTATCATTAAACTCCTTTCAATTTAGAGGAACAAAAATAAATCTATCTTTTTCAAGTTCATCAGCTATTTTTCCGTTTAATTCAATATTGTCTTGAAAATAATATACATTTGCATTTATTCAGTTAATTTTTCATATAAAATTATTTAAATATACTAGGATTAAGTTCTGAATTTCTATATCATTTGTTTTTAAAAAAGAATTTAAGTATCTACCATCTTTTGCCTGAAAGAATAGCATTAGTAAAAGGTTATCTTCGATTGTTAGATATTCCTTATTTGGGAAAAGCTTAGCATTAATAGTTTTTATTTTTTCAACATCTTCTTTATATTGTTTTTCTGTTGGATTAATTTCTTCAAGGTTATAATAAATATTTAACAACGAGTAGATATTTTCATCAACTTTTGAATTATCAAATCAAAATATTTTTGATATAAAGCTTCATTTAAATTCATAATTAATATCTTCATTGAAAAGTTCTTGATATCTTAAAGCATAATATTCTCTTTCTGATTTTGGAAGTGTTTCAGATTTTGAAAAACTTTCTACTACATTTAAAACAGTGGAATCAGCATTTGAATAATTTAAAAATGCAAAAAAGAATGTTATTCAAAGTAATATATGTATTTTTTTCATACTATAAAAATTAAAAAGTAAAAGTATGAAATTTATTTATACTAATATAATAAGAATAAAAAAAATTATATATCTTTAACACAAAAAACTGGTAAATATAAAGTATTTGTTCATATAATATTTCTTTTAACATCTTGATTATCTAAGCTATATGTTACTATAGTAGTATAGGAATCTTCTGTGCTAGACCAAAATTCTAATCATGATTTTCAATTAGATATATTTTCTTGATCTTTATAATCACAAATTTTTGTTTTTCCCCAACATTTTCAAGGAATATTTTTTATAAGTCATAATAACTTATTTCATTTATATCCAGTTACTCAATTTGAAATTAAAGTTTTATAATCTTGATCATTTGGTAATCTCCATCAACTTCATAATTCTAAACAAGGATATCAAGCTCAATTAAAGTTATATAATCTAGAATATCTCTCACAATTTAACTCATTATTATCATAACAATAGCTTTCATTTTCTTTAATAAATAAAGATGTGTGTTTTACTGGTTCTGATACAATTAAATTTCATATAATTTTAGTGTTATATTTATAATTTCATACACTTACAATGTTATTATTACTATTATTACTAATGCTAAAATTATCACTTTTAATTTCTTCACTAGGAAATTTCTCTTTAACTAAAACTATTGTAATTGTTAAAGGAATTATTGATATTAAAACAATAATGGTAAAAATAAATAATTTATATTTTTTATAAAATTCTTTCATAAGTTTAAAGGTTATTTTATTAAATTTTTGATATTATTTATCTTGTAAACATAAGGAGGTAATCCAAGAAATGCTCTAGTTGCTTCATCTTTTATATTTAAATTCATTTGGTGAAAATATTCAAATGAAGTATCATTATTTATTTTTGGAGTAAAATAATAAGCATTTACTAAAATTGCTCAGAATAAAAAGAAAACTGAAACTATTATATAAGTTTTCTTTGAAATTTTTCTCATAATATTATTTTTCATATTTTTAAAGTTAGGTTATATAAAGTTTATAAAGATAATATAAGTAAAATAAGTTCAAGTTTCTCAACTTTTTTCTTATCTCTTTCAGATTCCAAAATTTTATTTATTTTAGAGATTACTAATTCTTTTTGTTTTTGAGTTAATTTTGCTTTAATTTTATTAACTGCATCACTAAGACTTTTCTGATTTGAACTTAATTGAGTTTTTTTATCAGAATCTTTATTCAATTCTTTTGTTTCTTTAGCTGTAATTTGAGTTTCTTTTCAAATAACTTTTACAAAGATTTTTCAGTCTTTTTTATAACCAAAAATATTTCAAATGACTCAATCACTAACCCGTTCATAAGGTCAGTATTTTACTCCTTCTCTTGAAATAAAATATTTATCATATTCTGAAAATTTCAGTTTAACTCAATTTTTAGTGCAAAATTCAGGAGAATTATTATTTTCTTCCTCATTTTCATAACACATTGAATTAAAGAAGTTTATACTAGGTGTTTCCATAAATCGATTATAACTATTAGAATCTACTTTTCATGTTATTTTTTTATAAATTACATCTCACAAGCCAATAGTTATATCTTTTCAATTTAAATTAAAGCTAAATCAAATTGGGTCATACTCAGACTTTATAGAACTAGAGTAAATAACATCAAATTTATTGGTTATTTTCTTTCAATTTATATATACATACTCATCTGCAACATAATAAATATCATTTCAAATTATATTATAACTATCATTATGGCTATCAATATATTTATATGGTCAGTATTTCTTTCAATTAAATTTTATGTAATAATTTCAACTTTCATTTATTAAATTCTTTTCGGTATAGTCATTATTAATATCATATAAATCAGAATATGTTAAATTTGATAAAGTAGTTTTACAAATTTTTTCTTTTCAACATTTATAGTTTTCTATTATTTTAAATGCTGAAACTTCATATCAAGATTTATCACATTCAAACTCTATATTACTTGTAGGTCAACCAAAATATTTCAAATTACATTTTTCTAACTTACTATCACTTTTTAATTCTTCATCTAAGTTATATTTTATTCAATTTATTATAAACTCTTTATTATTTAAAGTTATAATGTAGTTTCAATTACTTTCTGATAGATATAGCCATGAATTCTCTTTATTCATATATTCACTTACATCTAAATCATCTGCATAGACAGAGTTTATAAGAAGTATAGATAGAATAAAAACTAGTAGTTTTTTCATAATTTTAAAATTAAGATATAAATTTATTTATTTAATATTTGTTTTATTACATATCATTTAGATGTTCAGTATAATTTATAATTTATTCAGTTTTGATATATAATTGTTGTTATATATTTTCATCAATGTAGTTTTAAATTATTAAAATCTTTTATAAATTTATTTATTTTATTAATTGAAGCATTATATTCTTTAGAATGATATGAATCTTTATAATTTGAAATAATAAGAATCATAAGAATCCCTTTAAGAAAAACATCTGAAGTTTGTCATTGAGATAAAAACAATACATCCTTTTTATTTATCATTTTTTTATTTAGAGTATTAGCAAAGAGTAAAAGAACATTTTTTATATCTTCTATATCCTCATTTGAAGCCATAGAAAGTCCCCAACCATGATTTGCAAGTTCATTAAGATCTTCTTGATTTAAATTTATAAATAATTTTAAAGATTCGTCAGATAATCACTCTATTCAATCATCATATTTAATTTTATTATTCAATGAATGTGTGATAAACTCTTTTAATTGATTAGAAAATAAATTATATTTTATGTCTTTTATAATTTCTTTTTGACCACATGAATATTCAACAAAATATTCTTTATTATCTTTTATTCAGATATATGCAAAAGTTTTTCAATCTTCATAATATTTTAGAGAATATACATTATCATATATATCATCTTCAATTCAATTTTTAACAACTTTTTTATTTCAATCTTTTTCTGAAATATATGAAAATTCATTTCAATCATTAGAAAATATAGGATTATAAGCATTTTCTATTATTGTATCATCTTTAACTATAATATTTTTATTATTTTCAGTTTTTGTATAAGCATAGCTTCAATTTGCAGAAAAAATTATACTATTTACATTATAAATTTCTTTTCAATCAAATACTAGTGTTTTTTCATCTCAAGTAATAGTATCCTTTCACTTACTAAGCCATGCCCATTTTTCATCACTATTTAGTCATAAGAAATAAACAAGGTGTTTAGAATCATAAGAAAATTTTAATGTTTCTTCGTTTATATAGTTATAATATTTTCCTTCAACTCAATTTAAAACAACTACTTTTTTATTATCTTTCTCTAAAACAAATGCCTGATTTTTTCAATCTGGAGAAACTCAATAATTACTAGGTCATAATATTCTTTTTCAAGAATTTGAGGTGACTTTTCATACTAATGAATGACTATATAGATATATACCATCTCAAAAATTATCAGGATTGATATATATAACTCTTTTATTACATACTTCATCATCTGCATAAGCAGAGTTTATAAAAAATATAGTGAGAAGAAAAACTAATAGTTTTTTCATAATTTTTTAAATAAAAAATAAGATAAGCAGAATTGCTTATCTTATTTTAAAAGTTACTATCAACCCATATGATTTCATCAAAAAATACAAAAAATGGCTACTTTTT
>JAVHSE010000024.1:0-4202 GCA_036172015.1 Patescibacteria group bacterium
TTATGCAACCACAAATTTTTCAAACAGAATATAATAAATTAAATCAAAACCAAAAAAAAGCAGTTGATACTATTTATGGTCCAGTTATGGTCGTTGCTGGTCCTGGAACTGGGAAAACTCAAATCATATGACTCAGAACTGCCAATATTATACAAAAAGCTCAAGTAAATCCTGGAAATATACTGATTACTACTTTTACTGATGCTGGAGTCGTTGCTATAAAAAAAAGATTAGAATCATTTTTATGATCAGATGGATATAAAGTAGTGGTTTCTACTATTCATGGTTTTTGTCAGGATGTTATTCGAAACTTTCCAGAAAAATTTTTAGAATTTAAAGCCGGAACTCCAATTGATGACATTGATAGTTTGGAAATATTAAAACAAATTATTGATACAGAAGTATGAAACAAAAATATTGAAGTGCTTACGAATGAATATGATAGATATATTTATTTAAGAGATATAAAAAGTCGTATTTGAGTATTAAAACAAGAAGCTATTACTTTCATAGAGTTTGAAAATATTATACAAAATCAACAGCAAATATATACAGAAGAGTTAGCTCAAATTAAACCAACTCTCAAAAAATATGAAAAAACAAAACTAGATCAAGAAAAACATATTAAAAAACTTCAAGAACTCAATTATATCTACTCTTTGTATCAAAAAACTCTCCATGAAATATCAAAATATGATTTTAATGATATGATTCATTTTGTCGTTGATATTTTTGAAAAAGACGAAGAAATAAAATATTTTTATGCTGAAAAATTTCAGTTTATTATGCTCGATGAGTTTCAAGATACCAATAATGCCCAAAATAAAATTATTGATCTTATTTTGAGTGTTGGAAGTGAAAAACCAAACATATTGGTGGTATGAGATGATGATCAATCTATTTATCGTTTTCAATGAGCAAATATTGAAAATATGCTTGATTTTTCCAGCAAATATTCTGATTTGGAAATTGTAGTTTTAGAGAATAATTATCGTTCAAATCAGCCTATTTTAGATCTTTGTACTCATCTGATTGATAATAATAATGAAAGACTCTCAAAAAGAATTCCTTCTTTAGAGAAAAAACTCATTTCATCAAATCCAAAGTTGAATATGCTTGAAAATAAGCCAACTTTATATACCCCAAACACTCAAGAAGAAGAAAAAGCTTATTTACTTCATGAAATAAAAAATAAAATTAATGAATGAATTGCTCTTGAAGAAATAGCTATTATCATGAGAAATAATAAAGAAGTGGAAGAATTATCAATTTATTTTGAGCAAAATAATATTTGAGTTACTTCAAAATTAAACACTGATATATTAAAAAATAAATATGTTGAATTTCTTATAAAATATCTTCATTGTCTAGAAAATCCAGGACAAAATGATGATTTTTTTATAGATATCGTACGATCAAGTATTGTTTGACTTTCTCAAGTTGATATTTTTAAATTTAATAAAAATTTGTATAATCTGAATTATAGTAAAAAATTTAAACTGAGTTTTTTTGATGTATTTTGTGAGATAGAAAAAACCGAAATAGAAATCAATAACAAGCAAAGTTTGATTGATTTTAGAGATGATTTTTTAGATATATTACAAAAATTGCATGATTTGAATTTTGTAGAATTTTTCTCTTATTTTATAGATAAAATCTGAATTATTTCCTATATTGAAAAGTATGGAAATTTTGATGATATAGAAGATATTTTTACCTTATTTAATAAAATTAAATCATTTACTCAAATAAAAAGTACTTTCAAATTATCAGATTTTTTATCAAAAATAGATTTGTATAAAGAATATAATTATTCTATCCCAAGACAAATACTGAAAAAAAGTCAGTCATGAATTCATATACTCACAGCTCATGGAAGTAAATGACTGGAATATGAAATCGTATTTATTCCATCTCTCTTTACTGGAAATTGGGATAATAAAAGGGTAATTGATAAACTAAAATTACCAAATGGAATTGCTGGAGCTTGACTTCAAATAGAAGTAGACCCAATAGAAGAAGAAAGAAGATTATTTTTTGTTGCTTGTAGTAGAGCAAAAAAAGAATTATTCTTAAGTTTTCCACTCAGTATTGATAAAAAAATTAAACTTTCGAGTGTATTTATAACCGAGATAGAATGATATTATGAAATGGCAAATATATCTAAAAATGTATCTTTTGTATTTGAAACTGATTTGCAAGCAGCTGTGAAAAATCAACTTACCAATCATATTATATCATATTCTCAGAGTGAATTTGATTATATAAAAGAGTTTATAGAATCGTATAAATTATCACCAACGGATCTGAATGTATTTTTAGAAGATCCACTTATTTTTTTACAAAATGTAGTTTTTAAATATCCTTTTGTTGATAATGATGCCACTATATTTTGAAAAGTATATCATAGAGTTTTAGAATTGTTTTATTCAAGGTATAAAGAAAATAAGAAACTCGATGATGTTGGATATCTTACTTTTACCTTTAAAGTTTTACTGCAAAAAGAAGTTCTCACTCCTGAAAGTTTTGAAAGATTATTAGAAAAATGAACGAAATGACTCGAATGATTTTATAGTGCATATAAAAATAATAAAAGGGAAGTATTGTATTTAGAATACAATCTCAGACCAAAATGAATCAGTTATAAATGAGTTCCAATTACTGGAAAAATTGATAAAATAGAAAGGATTTGACTCACTGATTCTCAAAATAAAAATCAAATATGACAACTTGCATTTTTTAGAGACATAGTTGCTATTATTGACTATAAAACTGGAAGGCCAAAATCTATTTGAGAAATTAAATGAATAGATAAAGATGGAAATAAAAAGCAGTGAGCATGAAAATATTTTAGACAACTTATGTTTTATAAATTACTGTGTGAGTCAGATACTGATTTTGATTCAAAATTTGAGATTTGAGCTTTGGCTCTTGATTTTGTTGAGTGAAGAAATGGAGAGTATAAATATATTGAGGTATCATATTCTTCAGAAGAATATGAAGATTTTAAAAGTGAAATAATTGAAGCTCGGAAAAAAATTTCTAGTATTGATTTTTGGAAAGAAGTTTTGTGAAAATAATTTGTTATCATATCTTCTCATGAAGATATGATAATGTTGGTTATTATTTTGATAATTTATTCTCTTTCGCTCTCTTGATATTTAAATATTAATTTTATCTATTAATAATGTCTTGTGATTCCAATATGGTATAATGACTATAAAAATTTTATAGAAAATTCACTCAGTAAGTATTTAGAAAAATATTTTGAACAAAGATATTATTCTCAGAGTCTCATAAATATCAAAGAGGCTTCTTTTTATGCAATAAAGTGATGAAAAAGAATCAGATCTATTTTAGCTTTAGAATTTTATCTTGTACATAGTAAAAAAACTCTTGATGATCTTCAAATTGAAGATGATATTATGAAGTTTTGTATAGCTTTAGAATTGATACATGCATATAGTTTGGTACATGATGATTTACCAGCTATGGATAATGATGTATTTAGAAGATGAGAGTTTACTGTTTGGAAAAAATTTTGAGAAGCAAATGGAATACTCGTTTGAGATTTACTCAATTCTCTCGCTTTTGAAGTATTAAGTGAAATAGGAAATAATGTATTATTAAAATTATTTTGACAAGCTGTCTGAATTAAATGAATGCTTGGATGACAAGTTCTTGATTTATATTATGAAAATAATCCTGAAAAACTCACTTTAGAAAATTTAATAGAAGTTCACAATAACAAAACAGGAGCACTTATTAAAGTGTCAATTATTTGAGGATTATTACTCGCAAATGCATCAAAATCAGATATTTTAAAATTTGAAGTATATTGAGAAAAAATAGGTTTAGCTTTTCAAGTAAAAGATGATATTCTCGATGTAGAATGAACGAAGGAAGAAACTGGAAAATCAGTCGGGTGAGAACAAAAATGATTTGTGTATTTTTTGGGACTGGAAAAATCAAAAGAATATTTAATGAATTTAATGAAAGAAAGTTTGGGTATGATTCAAAATTTGCATTCTGAAAAATTAGAGTTTTTAACGAGATATATACGGGAGAGAAGGAAATAAAAAGAGATTTTTTATCTATAATTAAAATTTTAAAATTTGCTTTTTAATAATATTATTTTATATTATACTTAATCTTGTAATTCCTCGCAGGCTTGCCTCGAGGATCAGTCCTTCTGGCTACCA
>JAVHSE010000025.1:0-3825 GCA_036172015.1 Patescibacteria group bacterium
TTTGGAACTGAAAGTTATTGAAGATCAAAAATACCTCACGAAAGTGAGGTATTTTTTTGTCTTATTTATTATCTTCAAATCATTGAGGAAATTTCTTCCCCCATCAAGTTGCTTGTTCATATACATGAGCTATTTCTAAAACTCTTTGATCTTGAAATTGGGGAGCCAGTATTTGTAATCAAATAGGTAATATTTCCTTTTCACTATCTTCGCTTTGTGCAAATCAAGCTGGAACTGATATTCCAGGAAGTCAAGCAAGACTTGCTGGTATAGTATAAGCATCACTCAGATACATTTTTACAGGATCATCTATTTTTTCTCATATTTTCCATGCCACATTTGGACTGACTGGACTGATAATGACATCAACTTCTTCAAAAGCCTTTTTAAAATCTTCAATGATGAGAGTTCTGATTTGACAAGCTTTTTTATAATAAGAATCATAAAATCAAGCCGATAATACATAACTTCATAAAATACATCTTCTTTGTGTTTCTTCTCAAAATCATTCTCATCTATTATTCATATAAAATTCATCCATATTAGCATATGGTTTTTTTGATGAATATCAATATCTCAGTCAATCTAATCTTCAAAGATTGGTAGATACTTCAGCAGGCATAATAATATAATAGGTTGCTATAGCATATTTTGTCATCGGAAGAGAAATATCAACTAATTGAGCTCAAAGATTTTTAAATTTTGCAATAGCTTCTCAAATAGTTTTTTTTACTCATTCGTCAATTCCTTCTTCAAAGTATTCTTTTGGAATTCCAACTTTTACTCATTTTAAATCTTTTCTTTCCCAAATTTTTGGATCAATACTATCTTTTCATTCAAGAGAAGTATTTTCCAGTTCATCATTTCCATTCATTATTTCATACAATAATCCAGCATCTTGCACTGTTTTAGTCAAAGTTCCAGGACAATCAAGACTCGAAGCCATAGGAATCACTCAGTATCTAGAATTTCTTCCATAACTCGGTTTAAATCCAACCACTCCACACATACTTGCTGGTTGTCTAATACTTCCTCCCGTATCGGTTCCAAGAGCTGCCGGACAGAGTCAAGCAGCAACAGCTGCTGCACTTCATCCACTTGATCATCCAGGAATTCTATTGATTCCCCAAGGATTATATGTTTTTTGAAAAGCTGATGATTCTGTTGTTGATCACATAGCATATTCATCCATATTTAATTTTCAAATACTACTCATTCCAGCTGCATGAAGATTTTTAATTACGGTTGCTTCGTATGGTGGAATAAAATTTTCTAGCATTTTTGAAGCACAAGTCGTAGGAACTCAAATTTCACAAAAAATATCTTTTACTCAAATAGGAACTCCAGCTAATATACTATTATCATTTATTTGTAATCCATTCGTATTTAAAAAATTGACAGTTCAAATCTTGTCATCATATTTTTGTATTCTTCCTACAAAATAATCCCATACTTTTTGAGAAGTAGTTTCGTGAAGTTTTATTTTTTGTATTATCTCGAGTAAACTTAAATCTTTCATAAAATCTAATAAGTTATATAAATAATTTATGATATTATATATATTTTAAAAAAAATAAAAGAAAAAAAACTGGATTTCTCCAGTTTTTCATAATTCTATTATTTTATTTCTTTTAATCTTGCAGCTTTTCCAGTTAAATCTCTGATAAAACCGATATGTTTTCTTCTTACTTTAAATTGTCTCAAAATTTCTATTTTTTCAATCGTTGGAGCATGAATAGCAAATATTCTCTCAACACCAAAAGGTCAAACTTTTCTTCTTACTGTTATAGTCTTTTCTAAAGGAGTTTTTCCAGCAGTACAAATAATAATTCATTTATATCTTTGAGTTCTTGTTTTTGATCCTTCATTAATAAGTTGGTAGATTTCTACTTCCATTCCTGTTCTAAAATCTGGCATTCCTGATTTTATAAAAGGAGCTTGAATTTGATTTACTAATTGGTTATTTGCCATAATAATTTTATTAAAATATAAATAGTTTTTTAAAAGTTTAAAAAATCTCGCATATCATAAACAAAATTTATTTTTTTGCAAATTTATTATTGTGGAATTTTTTTACTTGCACTATATTCTCATAAAAAGCTTGATAAAAGAGGTGGTGGAGAATTAAATATTTTTGAAGTAAAATTAATATTGGTTCCAACATCAACATAGTCTCATCTATTTTTTATATAGGTTCTTTTAGAAAGGAGATCAGAAACATTTCCATATAATGCTCCGTTTACTACTAATCTATTCAATGTTGGAGTAGTTTCTCAATTTATATCTCATCAAATATTAATAATAATGGCATCTATATTCGTAACAGTATTGTTAATAGTAATCGTTCCATTTTTAACAACAAAGAGTATATTATCACTTGAGGTAATATTTCCTGTTATATCTAAATCTCCTTCAATAACATAGGTTTTATTTCATCACGAAATAGATTGTGCTGATAAATGAACCGTTCACTTATAAGTAAATACATTTTCAAAACCATTGAAAGTATCTGTTGGTAAACTATTTATTGAAGTTCAAAGGGTATTAGCAGTAACTCCACTAAAGTTATTTATTTCTGCATTTCATTGTTGCTGTGAAATATTTACCAGAGTAGTATTATTACTTGATTTTGCAAAACTCGACAATGGTTGTACTCATACACTCGAAAGTATCATATTTTTATTTACTGCTGGACTCAAAGAAGCAAATCATCCACTTGATAAAGTATTGATATCTGAAAAATTCATTCCATTCAAAAGTGAAGCTCATCATCAAAGAGTAGAAACAGTCGATTTTGCGACTTTAACATGAAGAATTGCTTTTAAGAAAGTATCGGTGTCTTTATATCATTCTAAAGTAGTAATCATATCTCATGTTCAGAAAGTTGCTGTTCATAAATTATTTGTACTTGTCATAAAATTATCATTGATAGCAACTTCTCTACTTCATCATCACTTATTTATTTTTCCAATCACACTTCATCAACATATATCGGTTCAAGAAATAACATTATACACTCAAGAATTTTTATAAGTACACATTTTTTTATTTATATATACATCTGAAGTAGAAGTATTCGTAATTTTAATATTTGGGGAAGGGAGATTTCAAAAAATACTCATATTGTGTCCAAGAAGAATCTCTCATTTTGGAAAAAAACTAATATTTCCACCTGATGGTATAGTATCGTTTATTTGACAAGTTCATTGAGTACACCAATTTTCCCAAGTATTGGTTCCAAAATCACATTCTTCTCATTGAAGTTCTTCAAGATTTCCATCTCAACAATAGGTACAATTTGATCTACATATTACTCCTGTTGGTTGTGATGCAGGTTTTAATTCATTTCATCAACATTCATAAGGATTTGGGTGAGTTGCATTCGCAGGACAAGTTTTAGAAACAAAGACATAAGAATGTGTTTCACAAGTTTCTCCAGTTTCTCTAATTCCATTTCAACAAGATCATCAACCAGCTGGTCAAGGACTTATCGTGATAGTTTTTGTACAAGCTGCACTTGATGTATTCGTAACTCAGACATAACATTGGATTTTATAAGTTCAAACACTCGTAAAATTATAGCTTCATCAACCATTAGTAAATTGTTGTAGTTTTGGAGAAATTACCGTTCCATCAGCATTTAATTGATTAATATCAATCGTATATTGACTGGAATTTGAATTACAAGTAAAACTATAATTATTTCCAGCTCATTGAGTTTGAGTCAAAGAATTACAAACAGGTGTTGATCATCATCATCATCCAGAAGGAGTATAACTCGCTGAACAATTTCATCCAGTTAATCATCAACATGACCAACTATAA
>JAVHSE010000026.1:0-16900 GCA_036172015.1 Patescibacteria group bacterium
TTATTTCATTCCTATAAATATCTTATGACTTATATCTTTTTTATGACTCATAATAAGGATAAATAATCTCGATATAATCATAGTCATAAAGAAGCTTACGAGTAATCAAATTAATAACATGAGACCAAATCATTTAATCATATTTATTCAAAATATAATAAGTATGATTGAGGTGATAAATCAAGTTAAATGAGTATCCCAAATAGCTGACCATGATCTATCAAATCAATCTTTTATAGCTTTATCAAGTTTATGTCATAATGTTAATTCTTCTTTTATTCTTGCAAATATCAATATATTTGAATCAATAGCCATACCAACAGAAAGTATAAGTCCTGCAATAGAAGCAAGAGTAAGAGTGAGTCAAAAAGATTTTACCAAAGCAAGTAGCATGGTAATATAAATAATAAGAGCTAATGATGAAGCAAAACCAGCAAGTCTATAAACAACAATTAAAAATAAAAATATCAATATAAATCCATACACTCATGCAGTGATAAGTTTTTGAAGAGAATTCAATCCCAATTTTGAATCAATGGTTCTTTCTGAAGTGAGATAAATCGGTGCAGGAACGACTCATGTATTTATATCTTGAGAAAGTTTTGTTGCTTCATCTGCACTATAACTTCCAGTAATTACAGCTTTTCCAGTTAAAATAGCATCATTTACGGTTGGTGCTGTGAGCATTTCTCATCATACAAATATAGCAATTTGTTTTCCTTTTAATCTGGTTGTTAATTCTCAAAATATTTTTGCTCATTCATTATTAAAAGTGAGTTCGATCATTGGTTGAAAAGCTTGATTGTATTGTACTGATGAATTGACAAAGTATTTATCATTTAATATTTTTCATGTAGTATCAGCTGCTGGTTTCCATTCTGAAGGTTTTTCAGAAATAAAAGCATAATCAAAATCAAGGGTATCTTGAGTAATATTTTTTATATTTAAAATCCAAAATCAATTATCTGAAGATTGATTTATTTTTCCATTTTCAAATGAAAATTTTTCGATTCCAGTTCCAGTAAGAATTTTTTTGTATATTCAAAGTGATAATTGCTCTTTATTGATACTGAAATATTTTTTTGAAAGATCGTCAAAAGTTCCTGTAAGACTTCCAATAGCAACATTTTCATAAGTATCTTTATATTTCGCTTGAGTTACTGAAAAATCATATTTTCATTGTAATGATTCTTGTAAAAGATCTTTTGAAATTTTTTCTCTTTCAACAGTGTCCGCTTGAGTAATTTCAGTTCTTGTTTCTTTAAATTCAATTTTCATTACTTTTCCAATAGCTTCTTTTGCTCTTTTTATATTGAGTTCATTTTCTTTTTTATTGGTTCATTTTAATGGAATTTGAACAATAATATGTTTTTCTCAACCATAATTTGCTGTAGTAATAACGGAATCATTTATTTTTAATGCTTCTACTCTTTTATCTACTATTGATTTTAATCACTCTAATATAGAATTTTCTCTTGCCATATTATAGTCTTTTTCTTTTTTTGTCTGACTTAAGTCAACAGTGTAATCAAGCTCAACTCATCATTGTAAATCAAGTCAGAGTTTATAATCTTTTCATGAAAATGGAGCATTTATATTATATGCTGACCGAGGAAAAGCATAATAAAAAGATCAAGCTCAAAGTAAAATAACTAAAAACAATTTAAAAAATAATTTATCCATAAAAATAAGTAATAGTATAAAATATGGTGTGTTTATAATCTTTTTTATAAAAAAGTAAAGTTTAATTTTACTTGTATTTTTTCTTGCAAAATTATGTATTATAAATCAAAGAAATCTCACAGAGATAAAAATAATATTTTTTCTTGTAAATAAAAAAAATACTATATAATTTGCTTCTCAAAATGATAATTTTCTCATTTTTATTATTCTCTAAAATTTTTTTATATGAACATTATTACACAATTAAAACAAAATTGGAAAGCATGAGTTTCAGTTGCTATGATCAATGTACCACTTTCTATTTCTCTTGGTGTAGCTTCTGGGGCAACCCCACTTCAATGACTGTTAACTGGTATTTGGGGATGAATGTTTGCTGCTCTATTTGCTTCGAGTAAATTCAATGTTTTTGGTCCTGCAGGGGCTCTGGCATGAATACTTTTGAGTTTTTCACTTACAACTCCAAATGGAGTATCACTTTTACCATATGTAGCAATTATTTCTGGAATATGTATCCTCTTGATTTATGTATTCAAAATTGTTCAATATATTACTCTTATACCTACCACAGCTCTTCATTGATTTTTAATATGAGTGGGGATTTCTATTGCCACTGGTCAATTAAATTGAGCTCTTTGACTCAATATACCACAAAGTGAAAAAATATATGTGTGAGTTTGGGAAACCTTCCTTCATATTGGAAATACAAATTTATTTGCATTTTGACTATTTTTGATTTGTTTTGTGTTTTTATTTCTCGCAAAAACAAAATTTCCAAAATTTCCAGCAGTAATATTTATTACGATTTTATGAATAGTTATATGATATATGTTAAAATATGAGTTCACAAACACTGGAATTATGTTGTTATCAGATAAATATACTACTTTGAGTTTTTCTCCATATATCAATATATTTTCATGAGTTTTTAGTCATGTACAAAGTGTATCCGATATATTCAAAATATTAAAGCCAGTCATAAGTATCTCTTTTATTATAGCTATTATTGCCATTTTAGAAACGATTGTTTCTGCTCAAATTGCTCAATGAATTACCAAAGATAAATATTCAAAACAAAAAGAAGTTTTTGGTCTTGGTATGGCAAATATTGCTTCTTGACTATTTGGTGGTATTCCAGTTACGGCTGTATTTGTAAGAACTTCTCTTAATATTCAATCATGAGGAAAAAGTAAATATGCTTCATTTCTCATTGGTTTTTTTACTTTGATTTTTTCACTCATTTTATTTAATAATTGATTTATGTTTCTTCCCTACCCTATTATAGCAGCTATACTGATCAATATTGCTCTTGGACTTATTGATATTAAACATATGAAAGAAATATATGCTATTAGGCAATGATCTTTTTATATTGCTATGATTACGGCTTTTTTTACTCTTGCTGAAGATGCAACATTTTGACTCGTACTTGGAACTTTAGTAGCCCTTATTATTTATCTCAAAAGAGTAACGACTTCATGAGCAAAAGTAACGGTATATAGAAAAAAACAATTTGTAAAAAAAGCAGATTTTGATTTTTATGTAAAAAATAAACAACAAGATGGAGATCTTATTGTACTGAAATTTGATGGATGACTCAATTATCTGAATCAAGAAAAAAATATCAATACTCTTGATCATATTAATAAAAAATTAACTATTGTGCTTTCATTTTCTCATATGTGATATCTTGATATTGATGGACTTGAAACTATCAATGAAACTTCGCTCAATCTTAAAAATAAATGAGTTGATATTTACTTTTCATGACTCGATGGAGTCTATGAAAAAATGATGGCTCATACCAAAATCTATAAAATTCTTCAAAAAGAATGAAAAGTTATTCCAAAAACAGTCGATGCTCTTCATCAATTACTTTGAGAAGATAAAAATAAAAATTTTTAATCAATATCACAAAAAAATGAGAGGAACTATTATTCTTCCTCTCATTTTTTGTTGGCAAGTTGTCAACAAGCAGCATTGATATCATCTCACATAGTTGCTCGAATAGTCGATGGAATACCAAATTCATCCAGAACTTTTTGAAATTTTTCTATAACAAATCGTGGAGTCGAACTATAATCAATACCAGCTATCCCCTCTCATGGATTATAGGGAATAAAATTGACATGAGCAAGTCTTCATTTGAGGAGATTTCATAGTTCATAAGCAAGTTTAATATGATCATTGACTCCATTTATCATGATATATTCATAAAATATTTTTTTATTTGTTTTTTTGACATATGCATCAATACTTTGCATAAGAGTTTCAATAGGATAAGTATGATCAACTGGCATCATCGTTTTTCTTATTTCATCATTAGGGGCATGGAGTGAAATAGCAAGACTCGTTTGTGGAAAATCATCTCAAAATTTGTTAATTCATGGGACGATTCCACAAGTAGAAACCGTTACTCTTCTATTGGCAAGATTTATTTTTTTTTGATTACAAGCTATTTCAATAGATTTTTTGACATTTTCATAATTGAGCATTGGTTCTCACATTCCCATATATACCACATTACGAAGCACTGTTTGTTCATCATTGAGTATTTTTGCTGCATACATTATTTGTTCAATAATTTCTGAAAATTCTAGATTTCTTTTGAGTCCGAGTTTTCCAGTCGCACAAAAAGAACAAGCCATCGGACAACCAGCTTGAGATGAAACACAGAGAGTTGTTCTTCATGTCAAATGTCTCATAATAACTGATTCAATCAGATCTCATGATTTAGTTTTGAAAAGTATTTTGGTTGTTTGATTATTTTCTGAAGTGACGATATGATCAACTTCAAGAGAAGTAAAGTAAAAATGATTTTGTAAAAAATCCCTTAATTCTTTTGGAATCGTTTGAATTTGGTTAAAATCAGTAATAAAATTTTTATATATTGCATTTTCAATTTGTCCGTATCGAAAAAGAGGAATTTTATTTTCTTTGAATATTTCTTTTATTTTTTCTTCATCATGTATTGAGTGCATTTTGTTATTATAGAGAGTAAAATATGAAAACGATTGTATAAAAAATTTGAAAAAAAACAAATAATATTTACAATAAAAGTATCTATACTTTATAAATAAAAAAATGTCTGAAAAAGAAATTTGTCCTATTTTAAATTTATTTAGTTTTATATCAAAAAAATGGATTTTACTCATTATAAAATCAGTTTCAGAATGATGTATGTGTTTTTCAGATATACAAAAAACACTCGAATGAATCAATCCTCGTATACTCTCTATTCGACTCAAAGAAATGGAAAAATATGGTTTTATTTCGAGTCATATTAAAGAAAATACCAAAAATAAAACTATTTATTGCCTCACGGAAAAATGAATGTGTTTTACTCAAAATATAAAAAACCTTGAAGAATGGATGAAAAAATGGGAATAATAGTTATTTTCAAAATTCAGCATAATGAATTTTTAATTTATTTTCCCTGAACATACTTTCAAATTCAGTCATTTTTTGTTTATTAAAAGAAGAACTTTCTTTTTCATAATCATATGATACAAAATCTATTTTCCAAAGATTGAGTTGTTTTATAATCTCTAGAACTTCTTCAAAATATCATTTATGATCAGTTTTAAAACAAAATTTTCATCAAGTTTTTGTAATATCGTAGAGTTTTTCTAAAAAATCTTTTTGAAGCAATTTATGTTTTTTTTGCCTTTCTTTTTTATCCCATGGATCTGGAAAAAATATATAAGTTTGTGTGATTTCATTGTATGTAAATATTTTATCAATATTTTGCCCAAAATCTTTGATCAAAACAAAATTTTTGACTCACATATTTCTTGTTTTTTCAGCTGTTTTAAAAAGTCTTTTGTATTTTATTTCCATTCAAATAAAATTTTTATCTTGATTTTCGTATGCTTCGAGAGAAAAAAAATTTCAAAGTCCTGTTCATATTTCAAGATAAATATCATGTTTATTTTCAAAAAAATTTTGCCATTTTCATTGATGAGAGTATATATTTTCACCTATACTGATAATAGTATCATCAAGTTCTATCATTTCAATATATGGATTATTTATCATATTATTTTTGTAATGCTTGTATTCTTTTTAAAACAGTTGGATGACTATAATGAACAAATTCATAAACTGGATGGGGTAAAAGATTTGAAAGATTATTGAGTGAAAGTTTTTTCAGTCCACTGATGAGTTGTGATCATGAATAATATGTTTTTGCAAAATCATCAGCTTGATATTCGTTTTTTCTTGAGAGTATATTTCAAATAATTCATAAAATAAAACTCAGAGGAGTAAATAACAGAGAAAATGCAACAGCTCCAATATGAAAACTCGCATTATTGCTTCATAAAGCAAGTGCTACTTCCGTATTATCAATAATAAGTGAAAATAAAAATAATATAAATCCAGTTTGGATAATAGAAAAAGCAAGCATTTGAAAGGTATGATTTTTCTTATAATGTCCTATTTCATGAGCAAGTACAGCTACTAATTCTTTGGTCGTAAGATCAGAAATTAATGTATCATACAAAACTATTCTTTTTTTAGTTCATAATCATGAAAAATAAGCATTTGCTTTTGAACTTCGTTTACTTCCATCAATCACAAAAATATTATCCAGTTGAAATCAGACTTTTAAAGCAAATTCATGTATAGCTGATTTGAGTTCTCCATCTGCTAGAGGAGTTTGTTTATTAAAAAGAGGCACAATCAAACTTGAATAAAACATCATCAAAAAAATAGATACGAGTGAAAGAATAATCCAAGTCATCCACCAAAAATTATGTCCTACTTTTGTATAAATCCAAACTATCAGTATTCATAATCATCCCCCAATAAAAGCTGTTAAAACAATGGATTTGAGAGCATCAAGAAAAAAAAGTTTTTTTGTCATTTTATTAAATCAAAATTGTTCTTCAATAACAAATGTTTGATAATATGAAAATGGGAGTCAAATAAGAGTTTGAATATATATCAGAGTTCCAAAAAAATATAAAGAAAGTAAAATTTCATTTTCTGTATAATTTCTTACTCAAGTATCTAAAAATCAAAATCATCAAAAAACTAAAATACTTACCGTAATAACAAAAGATACTCAAGAAGAAATATTTCAAAATCTATGTTTTACTTTTTCATAAGCTTGTTGTTTTTTATATTTTTCTTCATCATAAATTCACTGCACTTCTTTTGGTATAGTGTCAGACCAAGAAAGAGTATTGAGATAATCAATAATTGTATCAAAAAGAAAAAAAATACATGTAAAAATCAAAATAATATAAAAATACATATTATACATAAAAACTTCCTATTAAAAAATATTTGGTTGTGTTTAAAAAAACTCTTCTGTATAATAAAGAAGAGTTTCTATTTGTAAAGAAATTTAATAAATTCATCTCGTATCAATAGATATATTTTTGTATCATAGTTGAGAAACTTTGTCATATATTTCTTTCACATAAAACAAAGGAGTACGAATACATCCATGAGAAGCAGGATTTCCATTGATGGTTCATGGACTTCCATGAATCCGTACTCATCCATCGATATGAACAGCATATGGCATCACGGCTCATCATTTTTGTTTATTTTTTGATTTTACTGCTTCTGGATATTCACTCGAAGTATGGTATTTATCAGGGGATATTTTTCCAGTTGTTTGGAGTTTTGGAGTTTTATGATCAAGAAGTCATGGTGAAACATAAGTCGCAAGATAGAGTTCTCATGCTACATAAAAACTGAGTACTTTCTTTTTATTGATTTGAGAAATAAGAATTTTATGTTGTTTATTTCAAAGAGATTGAGGAATTTTTCAAACGAGATGTTCATTTATAAAAGTACCATATTGATTTATTCAAACATTCATTCCATAATAATCATTATAAGAAAAGACATTGAGACTGTGGAAAAGAGCTCATTTTTTCCCTTTATAACCAAGCATTTCTTGATATATATTCCATCTTTTTATGTTTTCCTGATCTAATAGGTCAGGATTTTTGAGATAATAATTTTTATATAATTTTTCTAAAAATACAGAAGTGATAATTCAAGCAAATTTTTTTTGATTGATTCATAATTCTGTTTGTAATTTTTTTACTAGTACAATGAAATCATCTACAAAAGTTGGGTTTGTTTCTGAAATCTGAAAAAACTTGAGAAATAATTCCATTTCTCGTTTTCCTATAAACTGAAGAGATTGAGTATATTTTTTGATATTTTCTTTTGAGACAATCATCTCAACTTCTGTTTTTGTATTTTCTTCGATACTTTTTTGTGCTTGTACGAATGGAGAAAGTACCATACTTCCTCATACAAACAAAGACTTCAAAAAATTTCTTCTTTCCATATTACATAAATAGTAAGTAAAATAAGTATTATTTATTAACTATTTATGAAAATTTGTCAAATTTAATTACTAAATTTAAACAGCATAACATCACCATCTTGCACGATATATGTTTTTCCTTCAAGCCTGACTTTTGCTTTTTCTCTTGCTCCAGACCATCATCCAAATGCTACGAGATCTGACCAAGAAACGACATCTGCTTTGATAAATCATTTTTCAAAATCAGTATGAATCACTCCAGCTGCTTGAGGAGCTGTTGCTCAAACTGGTATAATCCATGCTCTAACTTCCTTTTCTCAAGCAGTAAAATAATAACTTAAATTGAGAGCATCATAACTTGCTTTAATCAGATTATCAATTCATGTACTAATAAGTCACATTTCAGTGAGAAAATTTTCTCTCTCAGAATCTTCCATTTCTATCATATCTGATTCAAGTTTTGCACAAATAGGAACTACTTTTGCATTGGTAACTCAAAGTATTTTTCTGAGATCATCTTCTGGTGTATCCATCATATCTTCGGATACATTTGCAGCATACACAAATTTTTTATTGGTTAATAGATGGAGATCTTGAAAATATATTTGTTCTTCTGCTCAAATACTTTCAATAGCTAATATTCCATTATTGAGTTCTTGAAATACTCTCTCGTATATTCATTGAGCCAAAGCTGCATCTTTATCTGATTTTGCTTTTTTACTATTTGTTATAATTCTTTTTTCGAGATTTTCAATATCAGCTAAAATAAGTTCAGAATTAATTATCTCAATATCACTTTTTGGATCAATTTTTCCATTTACATGAATAATATCATCATCTTGAAAGACTCTTACTACTTGCAATATAGCATCAGCTTCACGAATATTTGCTAGAAATTTATTTCCAAGTCATTCTCATTTACTTGCTCACTCTACTATTCCAGCAATATCAATAAATTCACAAGTTGCTGGAATAATTTTTTGTCCATTGACAGCTATTCTAATTTTTTCAAGTCGTATATCATTCACATTCACCATTCCAATATTTGGTTCAATCGTACAAAATGGAAAATTAGCTGCTTCGGCTGCATAATTTTTTGTTAAAGCATTAAAAAGAGTGGATTTTCACACATTTGGAAGTCAAACGATTCAAATTTTCATAATACATATGTTAAAAAATAATTATAAAGATTATATATTTTTTTATCAGAAGTAAATATTTTTTTGACTTTTTGGTTTTATTTTTTATAATTCAACTACTTTATATTTTTATTATTATGTATGAAAAAAATTACTACTTTTGCTATGTTACCTCTTATAACTTTAGCTTCTTGCTCTAAAGATACTACTCCAGTTGTTACTCCTGAAGCAAATCCTGTTGCAAATGAAGCAATTCCTGAAGCAAATCCTGTTGCAAATGAAACTTTAAATACACAAATAACTACTACTACTAATGAAACTGGAATAGTAATAAAACAATTTAGACTGACTTATGATTTACCAGATGGACAACCTCTTGCTTTTAATGGAGATATCGAAATAGAAAATGGAAAAATAAAATCAATCAATTTTCCAGAATATGATCTCTCAAACGATGCTTCTTATGAAGTAAAATTTGCCAAAGCCATGCAAGTAGATTTGATAGGAAAAGAAATAAAATGATTACAATATGATGGTATGAGTGGAGCAAGTTTAACAACAGATGCTTTTAATAAATATCTTACTACTATCAATCAATAATCAAATAACATTTTAATTATTGTACTGAAAAAATCCTCGCTTCGCGAGGATTTTTTGCTATTAAAAACTTGCGATTTTTGTTTCGTCAAATTTTTGTAAATCACACTTTTTGATGATAGCAGATACTTTTTTATCATATCTAATATCATCAGCATAACTTTTTGCAATCACTGTAATGAGTTTGTAACTGTCATCAACTCCATTCATAATGATATTTCGAAACACTCTATAAGCTCTATGTTCTTGTAGGGTTTCGAGATAAAATATAATACTTTCATTTACACTGACAAACTCAATCAATTTTCCTTTTGAGGAGAGTCCGAAGTGATTATTTCTTTTTTTAGCCGAGAAACTTGTTCCATAACTCGATTCTAAAATTGCTTGCCCCAATGCTAAGGAAGTAGGAATTAAAGAAGCAATACCACCTAATTGAGCTTTTTGCTCTTCAATCTTTCCACCCATCCAATTTACATATTCTCTATCTTTACACTGAGCATAGCTCGAGAGTGAAAATAAAGAAATCAATAAACACATCAGAAACATACATAATCGACACTGCATTTCTATATACCTCAAAGTAAAAAAGGAAGGTGAGTATATTAAAAAAAATATATTTTCCTAATTTTAAATAAAAAAAAGACTGGACTTTTAGGTCACAATCTTTTTAATTATTTTGTCTTATTTTAATTCAGAGCTTCATAAACTTCTCCAGCTATTTTGATTGAAGGAGTAAGGGTTTTACTTCCAACAGCCCATTTTGCAGGACAAGCTGTCCCTGGATTATTTCTCATAAATTGTAATGCTTCTATTTTTCTTATAAGTTCATCACTATTTCTTCCAAGAGGACCAGAAGTTATCTCTATTCATCTTATAATTCAATCTGGATCTATAATAAAAGTTCCTCTTCCAGCAATTCCAGTTTCATTGTCAAGAATATTATACATATCAGCTATTGCTCAATTATGATCAGCAAGCATAAGATAAGGAAATCCTTGCATAAGTCTTTCGTGTTTTACCCAAGCTCTATGGGAAAAAATAGTATCAGTTGATACTGATAATATAGTCACTCAAAGAGTATCAAATTTTGATTTTACATCAGCCATATCTTTCAGTTCTGTAGGACAAACAAAAGTAAAATCAGCAGGATAATAAAATAATATTACCCATTTTCATTTTAAATCTTCAAGTCAAATACTTGTGTCAGTATCTTTAATAGGATCATAAGCTGGTAAATGAAATAAAGGAGCAGCTTGATCAATTTTTACTATTTCGTTATAATATTCTAAATCTTCCATAATATTTATTATTAAAAAATAATCTAAATGAGAATTATTCTCATTTAGATTATTTTAGTATTTTTTTTCGTGAAGTCAAAAGATTTTTTTATCTTTGTAAAACCTCAAAAGAGATAGTTTTTTCTGATTTATTAAAGAAAAAATCAATAGCTTCTATTTTGAGAGTATGTATTCAGATAGAGAGAGAGTTATCTTTATTGATTTCTTTGATAAATTCTTTTCATTCTCATCACATACTATATGGTTTTTCATCTAGATATATATTGAGAGATTTGATTTTTGAATTATCTTCTATATATCATCTGAAATTAAAAAATTGGTCATTATAAATAGAAACACTTTCTTTTTCTGGATTGGTAATAAAAATATTTGGTCAATACATATCTTTTTGAGCAATACGAATATTTTTTATATCATCAGCAGTGAAATAAATGCTATCAAAAGCTCTGATAGTAAGATTATAATTTCATTCATATCATCAAGATGGAATAATGATATTTCATTTCCAAATTCATGATTTTTGAGTTTCAATGTCATTTATTTCTTGAATCATATTTTCTCAAATGAGGATTTGTAATTTTTTGAGAGGATTGATACTATTGTAATTAATTTCAACATAATTATTTCCGACTATAAAAAGAGCATTATCTTTTATTAAGGAAGAAATTTTTATATTTGCATTTTTTATTTGATTTTGATCTCTTATACATTCCATATTTGAATAATTCGTGATGATATTTGGAATTCATTCAAATTCTTTGTTTCCATAATTTTTTGCCCGTTCTTGCACTCCAGCTTCCCAAACTTTATTTTGAGGATCAATATCATGAAAATCTATGAGGTATCATTTTTTTATAGCAGAAGTTGGAGTATTTACTCAAATAATACCATTACATAATCCATCTACTTCGATCATTTTTAAACTTTGATCATATATTTTTGGAATATTTTTAAAAAAAGTACTCACCGTAAAATTTGGATCATATCATTCTGGAGCAAGGAGTCATGAAATTTTTGATATTTTTGTATACAATAAATCAGCTGGTTTATCCCAATCAAGTTTTTCTTTTTTTTCTAAAGCAAATTCCATAAAATTTTTCCATATTGGAGCAGCTCCATTGAGTCCATCTGCATTTCCAGCTAGTGCTTTCCCGTTTGTATTCCCTATCCAAACTACTGTTGTAATTTGTGGAGTATATCCAGCTGTCCAAAGATCTCAAGGAAGGATTTGTTTTTTTCCATTCGTCATAAATAATTTATTTGAAGTTCCCGTTTTAGCACAAGCTCTTCTCTCTTTAAGTGTTAAATTTTTATTCCAAAAATCATTTGGTCTTGAATAATCAGCTGATAATATAGTATTCATGATATAAGCTGTTTTTTCATCTAATACTTTTACTCCAGCTGATATTTTCTTTTCTTCAATTATATTTCATTTACTATCTTTTATAAGAGAAATAGGATTTATTTCTACTTTATTTCACATATTTGCAAATACACTATATGCTCAAAGAAGTTCCAAAGGAGTCATTTCTCCAGTTCCAATAGCAAGAGGAGCTCAATAATAAAAATTATCCTTGAGTGATTTTACTCCAGCAGTTTTTAAATATGCAATAATTGCTTTTTGTTCTCCAGCAAGAAAATATGCTTTTATAGCTGGAATATTTCTCGAATGATTGAGAGCAGTCATAATAGTCATTTTTCATTCAAATTTTCCATTGTAATTATTTGGAGTATAATTTCATGAGAAAGTTGTTTTTAAATCATATATTGGAGTCAAAGGGCTAATAGGATTTTTATCAATAGCGAGACCATACACAAAAGGTTTAAATGTAGAACCAGGTTGTCTTTTTGATGTCAGCATATTTACATTTCCGTCAATTTCTTTATTGAAATAATCACTTCCACCAACAAATGCTATAATATCTCAAGTTTTATTGTCAATACTTATTAATGCTCCATTATTGGCATCAAATTTTTTAAAATTTTCATTTACTTGATTTTTTACCAGTTCCATAGCTTTGTCTTGAAGTTTTGGATCAATGGTAGTATAAATTTTAAGTCATCATTCTTCTAAAATAGATTCTCAATATTTTTGTGTTAAATAATCCTTTACATAAAATACAAAATGAGGATATTTAATATTTTCTCTATATTTATTAAACTCAAATCAAATACCTTGCAAAAAGGTTTCTTTATATTCATCAAAACTTATTTTTTTATCTTCAAGCATCCTTCAAAGGATAAAATCTTTTCTTCCTATTTGGTATTCAATGGAAGTTTCATTTTGAGATATTTTTATATTATTTAAAAATGCTAATAAATCTGAATAATTCATTAAGCTACAATTATCTTGATCAATACTAGAAACCAGTTTTTTATATTGAGATTTTTCTAATCAACACAGTAAAAGTCAATTTTCTCATATTCTCGTTGCTTTGAGATTTTTTATGAGATTTTTGAATTCATTTACGAGGACTTCGTTTGCTTTTATATCAGGTTTTTTGATGAGATTTATTTTACTTGCTTCGTCATTATTGTGATACATATAAAGATTTCAAACGAGTCTATCATAATGAGTATAGGGAGAATAATAAGTTGGTCATTTTGGAATACTTGCTAAGATACTTCATTCTAAAATATTTAAATTTGAAGCTGATTTTGCAAAAAATGTTATACTTGCTTGTTCTATTCCAAAAGCATTACTTCAAAAAGATATTTGATTAAGATAGAGTTCTAAAATTTTTTGCTTTGAATAATTATTGGTCATTTCATAAGAAAGATAAGCTTCTTTTACTTTTCTTTCTAATTTTCTTTCATTACTGAGAAATACTGTTTTTATGAGTTGTTGAGATATAGTTGAAGTTCATTCAATTTTGTCAGATTTTCAAGAAATATAATTAAAGAGGGCTCTTACGAGTCATTTAAAATCTATTCCAGGATTTTCAAAAAATGTTTTATCTTCTCATGATACAATAGCATTCGTCATATTTTTTGAAATTTTATCGTAATTGATATAAGTTCTTTTTTCATCTCAAAAAAAAGTATAGAGTTCATTCCCCTTTTTGTCATATATTTTTGAAGATTCTTTTATATCCATTTGTTCTAACTTTTTAATACTTGGAAGAGGTTTGATATAGTTTACATATATCATGGTACTTCATAAAATTGACATCAAAAAAAATCAAAATAATCCATATAAAATAAATATTTTTAGTATTCTATTTGATTTTTTTACATATTTTCTTCTCGTTATTTTTACTCTTTCAAATCACATAATTTAGATAGTTAAAAATCTAATAATTTATAATCATCTCAAATGATTATTTCAATTTTTACATCATCTTCTTTCCCATATTTTGGCAATGATTGTACTTTTTCACTTCATCAAAAAATAAATAACTCGAGAGCTTCTACTGTTTCTGGCTTGATTCATCAACTTCATGTTGAATAGAGTATTTTTGATTTGGTATATTTTTCTCAAGAGGTATTTCAAACTGAATTTTTTGCAGGGATATGAAATCAATATTTTTTTAAACTATCTCAAAGTATATTAGCGAGTCCAGAAATTTTTGTAGCATTAAATATATTTATTTTTAAATTTTCTGTATAGATTTTTGGATAATTAAAAACGAGATTGGTATATTTTTCGATAGAAGTGTAATCAGATAATGAATTATAATCAGCTCATTCTTGTATTAAAACAGCAGCTCAACCAAATTGATCTCTTGGTGGTACGGTTAAAAAACCTCATTTTTCACATACATCAGAGCCATAAAAACAAGTATCATTGAGGTTAGAACTAACGAGATTTTCTTTTGGAAGATCTTTGATATATAAAGATAAATTTATAATTTGAGATGCATCTAAATCACTGACAATATATTTTTTTATAATTGAGTAAATGGATTTCATTTTAGAAGGATTGGTGAGAATTCAAAGTGATAAGATTTTTTCTCGCATTGCTTTAATAATTGCCTGTTGTCTGAGTGATCTATCAAAATCACTCGTAGAATGACGAGATCTTGCATATTTTAAAGCTGTACTTCCATCCAGAGTTTGAGGACCAGCTTGAATTTTAAATGTTTCATAGTGTGTTTTTCCGGGATAACTCGTATCAATAATAGCATTTGGAACATTAATATCTATTCAATCAATCATATCAATGATTTTTCTAAATCATTCAAAATCTAGATTGATAGAATAATGAATATCTTCTCAAGTTATATTTTTTATCAATTCTTTTAAATTTTTCATTCCATCGATTTCTTTTCAAGTTTTCTTTAATCATCTTGAATAGGCTTCATTTATTCTTCATTTTCATCCAGTTGGGTATTCTACATAGAGATCTCTTGGGATAGAAAAGAAAGAAACCATTTTTTTATTATAATTTATAGAAGCAATCATAATACTGTCAGTCAATTCAGGAGCATCATTTTCTTTTCATCCTCTTCCAATAATAAGTATATTTGTTTTCCCATCTGCAGATTTTTTTATATTGTTATCTGTTCATACATTATCAAATTTTAGCTGAAATCAAGCAAAATTAAACATGCTACGAAAATCAAATGTAATATTTGATACTTGAGCAAAAAATCAAAATCAAATAAAAATTATAAAAGCTACACTCATAGATCATATAATGAGTGTAATAATATTGGTTTTATTTTTTGATTCTATGAATCCCTTTTGTATTTTCATTAAATGAAAAATATCTATGGCTTTCTTTTTTGCTATTTTTTTCTTTTTAAACACTTTTAGTTTTTAAGTACTAACTTTGTATTTATATTGAAAAGTAAAAATAATTCAATTTTTTTTACTTTTTCTTAAAATTTCAAATAATACAAGCAAATTTCCAATTTACTATATATATGATTGGTATTAAAAATAAGAAAGTACTTATAAGTTGTATACCTCATATCCAATAAGATTTTTCAAAAATAAGATATCAAAAAGAAAATTTTATAATAATTGCTAAAACTAAAAATTTTATTCCTTCAAATCATAAAATAAGAATTGAATTTTGACCTAAAAAATCAAGAATTTTATTTTTTGGAATATTTTTTGCTATGATTATAAAACTCAAACATCATAAAAATCAATTGAGTAAAAAAGCAAAATAATTTTCTCAGTAATAATTACTTGAAAAATTTATATTTATTTTATTGAGAAAATATATATTGAAAAATATTAAAAATGGTATCAAAAAAATATATTTATAATTTATTTTCTCAACAAAATATGTAATTTCATTTTTATATGCATGTCAAATTCAGTAAAATAAAGTTGCCATCAATGATATTTCTAAACTAAAAGGAAATCTAAAATAGAAATATTTACTTTCTATATATATGAGTATTGAAATAATAAATAAAAATATAACTCTGTAGATACGATTTGTAATATATTTATTAATAAAAAAATAAATAATACTTACCATAAATAAACATACTAAAAACCAAGTAGGGGTATTAGTAAGATTTGAATTATCAGGAATGAATAAATAATTTCAATTATCAGGTATTATTAAATAACTTCCATAAAAAATTCACTCAATAAAAGAAATAAATGTCGTAGAAAAATCATTTTCACTTAACAATAAATCCTTTGTCTTTAAAAATAAAAACATAAAAAAATTAAAAAAAACATACGGAATAATGAGTCTTTGAAATTTATTTTTTAAAAAATCTCAAAAAAGAGTATGTTTTTTATCATGAAACATAAGTCCAGATAAAAAGAAAAAAAGTATAATGTGAAATGAAAATAAATAGCTTATGAGTAAACTATGATCAGGAAAATAACAATGTCATAATACAATAAGTATTATCCCAATTCATTTTAGATTATCTACCCAAGTGATTCTCATAGATTACATTGATTTAAATATATGAAGT
>JAVHSE010000027.1:0-16777 GCA_036172015.1 Patescibacteria group bacterium
CTTTCACGATTTTATAAATATTTTGAGAAGTAGTTTCTAGAACTTTTATATTTTTTGTATGAAAATTATATTTCACTATCAGATTTGTATCTTTATATTCTTGTAAATTATAATTTTTTTTCTTTTCTATTTCATCTTTATAAATAACTCAAAAATAATTATTTTCATCATATTGTATAAAATCTTTAAAAAGGTAAAAATACTCAAAATGATTATTTTTCATATCATAGACAAAAGTTCCTTTATCATTAACGAAAGAAAAAGTATTCAAATATTGTTTTACATAATTCACTCTTTGAGGGAAAAAAACTTTTTCAATAGTACCACTATTTAAATTATAAATATATTTCTCATCTCCATATACAATTAATATAAGATTATATGATTGATATATTTTTTGGATATCTAATTTTGATTTCTCTATTTTTTGAAATGAATATAATTGAGTACTTTTTCAATCTTTTTTATGAAATAATGTTATAGTACTATCATTATTCAGTAAAAAATAAAAATATCCTAAATCTGGGAGATCAAAAAAAATATATGATTTTTGTAAAAAAGATATTTCTCTAAATTTTTCGAGCTGATTATGATTATTTGATCATAGTTTTTCTGATGTTTCTATAATAGAAGATGTAATTGGCTGAATAGAAATTTGTTTTTCCAGGTTTATATTGAGTTTCATAGTTGATTTTTTTTGTATTTTTATATTTTTTGTATAGTCTTTATATCAATCTTTTTTTATGGTAATTTCATAATCAAATGGTGCTAAATCAATAAGTTCACATATTTCTTTTTTACAATTACTCGAAAAACTTGTTTTTAGTTTATCCGTATATAAACTTACTTGATAATCTGAGACATTTAATGTAAGTGTTAATCCTCATTTATTTAAAACAAAAAAATAATAAAAGAAATAATATATTCATCAAAAGAGAGTTATTAAGATAAAAAGAGAGATGAATTTATTATACATATATATGTGTGTTAGAAAATAAAAAACATTTTTCATAATTATAACTAAAATTATTTTTTATCTAATTTTTTTTATTTATTTAAAAGTCAAGTTACATCAAGGTCTGTAAATGTATGTAAATCAATAGTAGTATCTTTTTTACGAGCTAATTTTTCATCAAATAATCAAAAATCTACTTGGGTAAATATTTTTTCAATAGCTGATGAGAAAGTAAGGGGAATTATATAATACTCTCAATCCATTCATACTAAATCTTTATTTTCTAAATATTTTTGTTGTAAATCTTGATATGTTTTTTCATATATTTTATTACAATCCATATATTGTAAATAGGTAAGTTTTAAATAACATTTACTTGCTATTTTCAATTTACTTACCTCTGAATCAAAAATATTTCTTTTTAAACTAAAATCAATAGTATTGATAGCATTATTTATAAAAATTAATTTATTTGAGTCTGGGAAAAAATGAGGTGTTTTTGTAGAAAAATAAGTAGTATTATAATTCGTATAAAAATCATTTATCAGGATTTTTTTGTTTCCATAAATAGAATTATTAAAAATATTTAATTTTTCCTTTTCTCACATATTTTGTTCTTCTTCAATAAGATTTCAAAAAGTTAAGAAGTTTTCCATAGTAAATTCTCAAATATTTACTCATGCTAATTTATAATTCAAGATCATATCAAAATTACTTATTTTTGAACTATCAATGTATTCATTATAATTGTGAATACCTAACTCTTGAAAAATGTCATTCAAAGATTTTTTTCAAACTTTATAATCAATAAATCTACAGATATAATTTTTTTTATCACATTTTGAAATTCCTAAATCAAATTTATATATATTATTGACATAGAGATCTAAATATTCTCACCAAGTTATAGGTTGATTTCCATTAAATTTTTTCGTATTTTCAATCATATTATATCTGACTAATAATTTTAAGAAATTTTTATATTCTTTGGTTTGATTTGATATATCATTGAATTTTAATTGTAATTGATTTTTGAATATATTTGGAATATTTGTTTCATTTGAAACTCATTCAACTTTTAAAAATTTTTTCAAAAATTCTATTGCTAAAGTAAGATTTTTTTGTTTTGTATTTTTTAAAGAAGTTAATTTTAAAGATAAATAGTTTTGTCTATTTAATTCAGTGTTTATAGGAAAATATATATTTATTTCACAGTTTTCTAATATAATAGGATTTCATTTTTCATCCATTGATGTTGAATTATAGCCATAATAATTATAATAATTGTAATAACTTCCAATACTTGAAACTCCACAATTTATAAATCCATCCAATCCATTAAATTTTATCATAGATTTCAATGAATCATCTACTTCTTTTAACTGTACATCATAAATTTCTTGAGCTGTTTTTCCTTTCCCATTATATTCTATCAATTCATTGAGATATATTTCAAAATTTTCGTATAAATTTCAAAGATAAAATTTATATTTTCCAGTATCAACGATAGCATTTTTTACTGTTTTTATATCAATTTTTGGAACATTTGTTGAAAAACTTGTTTTTATTTGAGAGAAATTTTCTTTGTTAATTTTTATAGAATTCAATAATTTTTCTACTTCTGCTTTTACTTCTTTATTTCTTTTTTCATCATAAAATGGTGCTTGAATATAAAGAGTAATTAAATAGCCATTTTCTAGAGCAAAATAACTATTTCCCCAATTTGAATTTCCATTGGAAAGATCTGTTTTTTCTACTGGGTAATAATATTCAATTCAATTTATTGTTTTTTTCATCAGTTTTTGCCAATCTTTAGAATACAGTCCTTTTGTTTCAAAATAATAAAATTTTTCTTTATCATTATTTATTTTCGGAGTTTTTTCTAAGTATACAAATAGATTACTTACTCCCGTATCTTTTTGTTTTTTTAATTCAATACTCAGAGAAATATTTTTTACATAGTTTGATACTTGATAATCATGAGGTAATGCTATATGAAAGATATCATCTTGTAACAGGAGAGAATTATTAATATTTTCAATAGTTTTTCTATAAGAATTAAAATCAATTCATTTCGTAATTGGACTTTTTTTAGAATCTTTTTGAAGATTTTCTTCAATAAAACTTTTTGCTTCTTTAATAGATAAAGCATATCACATAGTATTTTCTCAATATCATCACATACCAAAAGTTGGAATTCAAATAAGTTTTCCATCTCTAATAAATGCTCATCCAGAGTTTCCTCCAGCTATGAGTGTATCTGTTTTTATATATTTATATCCATTGTAATCACTGACTCAACTCACGATTCATTTTGTTTCACTAATCGTATCAGCTCAAACCCAAGGATATCAAATAGCAATCGTTTCATCTTGATTTTTTGGAGTATAATCAAAATCTATATCAATAGTTTTAAATTTTGTATAATCAACTTTATTTCCATAAATATCAATTTCATCTATTTTTAATAAAGATATATCTAATTTATCATCTCTTGCTATTAAACTTGCTGTATAATCACATACAGGTTTCTGAGAAATATTTTTTGTAATACATACTGAAAATGCAGAAGCTAATGCTCAATTTCAAGAATCAACTACATGATCATTACTCATAATAACTCCATTTTTACTCACGATAGAAGCAGATCCCCATCACATCATTTGAGGATATTTTCCATAAATATCACTATACGATATAACTTGTACTATAGGAGAAATATTTATTTCACCTTCAGCATATGAATTATATGCCAAAATATTACTCAGAAACAATGAAACGAAAATTATTTTTTTTGTGTCTAACATAACGAAAAGATTAATATATAAAACCAAATTATTCTAATCTTTTTTACAAAAAGACAACTTTAAAATATTTTTTGTAATTTTATATTTTTCAGTAAAATAAAGCTTATAACCTATTAAAATATAATTTATAAAAAATGTTATTAGAATGAAAAATAGTAGCTGAAAAAATATACAATGATTTAAAAAATGAAATATCATCTTTCGTAAAAAAACCAAAACTAGCTGTAATTTTAGTAGGAAAAAATTCACCTAGTTTAAGATATATACATCAAAAACAGAAATGGGCAGAATATGTCTGAATAGATTTTGAACTGATTCATTTTGATGATGCTATTGAGGAAAGCATTATTCTTGAAGCCATAAAGAAACTGAATAATGATATAAATATCCATGGATTTATGGTTCAAACACCTCTTCCAAAACATATAAATGTAGAAAAAATTATGGATGCTATAGATCCTAAAAAAGATGTAGATGGATTTCATTCTATCAATCAATGAAAAATAGTAGTATGAGATAAAAGCTGACTTCCAGCTTGTACTCCTGCAGGAATTTTAGAATTATGTAGATATTATAATATAGAATTAATTTGAAAAAATATAGTTATCATCGGAAGAAGTAATATAGTAGGGAAACCATTAGCAAATTTACTTATCAATGAATCAGCTACGGTAACGATTTGTAATAGTAAAACAAAAGATATAAATTTTTATACTCAAAATGCTGATATAGTTATAACCGCTCTCTGAGTACCAAAATTTTTAACCGTTGATAAAATCAATCAACATACTATTATTATTGATGTATGATTTACAGTCATTGATGGAAAAATTTACTGAGATGCTGATTTTGAAAATATCCTAAAAAATTGAAACAGTATTTCTCCAGTTCCAGGTTGAGTTTGACTTCTTACGGTTGCTTCTTTATTAAAAAATACCCTAAAAACATATAAAAATCAAAAAAATAAAGATTTTGTATAAAAAATTTTGACTTATTATTTTTTTTTCATAAAATGCTTCTCGCAATATATAAGCGGGTGTAGCTCAATTGGCTAGAGCATCTGCCTTCCAAGCAGAGGGTTAAGAGTTCGAGTCTCTTTACCCGCTCCATAATGCAATAAGAAAATACAAAATGTAAAATATAATTTCTTGTATTTTACATTTTTTATTTACGGGTGTATAGCTCAGTTGGTTAGAGCGCGTGACTGATAATCACGAGGTCGATGGTTCAACTCCATCTACACCCACCATTTTTCGGAGACTAGCGCAATTGGCTAGCGCACACGCTTTGGGAGCGTGGGGTTGTGAGTTCAAGTCTCACGTCTCCGACCATTTTCGTTATAACAGACGGTGAAATTGAAATAATTTTACCGTCTTTTTACCAAAGTTACTCAATAATAAATTATTTTATAAATAAATATACTATGAGAGCAATAATTCTGGCAGCTTGAGAATGAAGCCGTTTAAAGCCATTATCAAATACTATTCCTAAACCAATGATACAAATTTGTTGAATATCTATTCTCGAACATAATCTCGAATCTATATATCAATTTGTAACTGAAATTATAATAATCGTGAAATATAAAAAAGAAATTATAATGCAAACTCTTGGAGATGATTATAAAGGAACAAAAATTACTTATATTGAACAAAATCATGAAAAATGAACTGCTGCAGCAATAAAAGAAATAAAGATAAGGAAAGATGAAATTTTGATACTCAACTGAGATTCTATTTTTGATAAATGAGATTTAGAAAATATTATACATTTTCATTGATATGGAGCTCTCGTAAAAAAAGTATTGGAACCAAATAAATATTGAATTTTTAAACAAAATGAAAAGAATTTAGCGACAGAAATTATTGAAAAACCTGAAATATTTGTTTGAGATTTAGCAAATCTTTGAGTGTATAAATTTAATGAAGAAATAATTGAAATATCAAAAAATATTCCCCTTTCTAAAAGAGGTGAATATGAAATTACTGACAGTATTAATGAATTTATAAAAAGACATAATTTTCACTTATTAGAGGTGAATTGAGAATTTATTGATGTTTGATATCCTTGGGATATTTTAAAAGCAAATAAATACTTTTTAGATAGTTTACAAGAAAGTAAAATCGATGGAATTATCGAATCCTGAGTCACTATTCAATGAAAAATCATTTTAGAAGAATGAGCCCTACTCAAATCTTGAACTTATATCGAATGAAATGTTTATATTTGAAAAAATACTTCTATTTGACCAAATACTTATTTAAGATGATCAACTGTAATTGGTGAAAATTGTCATATTTGAAATGCAGTGGAAATAAAAAACTCATGTATATGAAATAAAACAAATGTAGCTCACCTGAGTTATATTGGTGATTCAATTATTTGAAATAATGTCAATATTTGATGATGATTCATTACAGCAAATCTCAGACATGATAAAAAAGATATCCAAGTAATGATATCTGGAAAACTTATTAATACTCATTTATATAAATTTTGAGTAATTATATGAGATAATACAAAAACTGGAATAAAAACTATGACTTATCCATGAAGAATTATACAAAATGACAGTTTTACGATACCGGGAGAAATAGTAAAATAAAAAACTTTTGCAAATCAAAAGTTTTTTTCATATCTCAAATGGAGCCACTAACGGGAATTGAACCCGTGATCTCTCCCTTACCATGGGAACGCTCTACCAACTGAGCTATAATGGCTGGTAAAAATATATAATAATAAAAAAATCAACTTTTGTTGATTTTTTTATTATTTTACTGAAACATAAGTATCTCTATATACTCTCCCATCAAATTTCACTCTTCTTTTTTCACTAAAAGTAACTACTCAATCTCTGTTGGCAAATAAAGTAAAATCTTTTCCTTGTGAAACTCATTCACTTGGCCAAAATTTATTTCCTTTTTGTCTTATAATTATATTTCCAGTTCTCGCTTCAAGACCTCCATAAATTTTTACTCAGAGTCTTTTAGCATTTGAATCACGACCATTCGAAGTCGCTCATTGTGCTTTCTTATGAGCCATATCTTATACATTAAAAATTAAAACTAATAGAAAATCTATTATCTATTTGCAAATCTTGCAAATGCTTTATTTGCTTCTGCCATTTTATAAACATCTAATTTCTTTTTTACAGAATTTCATGTTTCATTTGCAGCATCAATTAATTCTACCGATAAAGCTTTTGAAAAATTAATTCATTTTTTTCATCTTGCTGCTTCGAGTATCCATTTAGCAGCTAAAAATAATTGTCTTTTCGGTTTTACTTCTTGAGGTACTTGATATATAGACCCTCAAACTCTTTTTGGTCTTACTTCAATTTTTGGCATTACATTTTCTAATGCTTTTAATAAAACTTCTTCTGGTTTTTTTTGTCATTTTGCTAGTATTTCATCAAATGTATCATTTAAAAGTTTTATAGCTAAACTCTTTTTTCCTTCTTTCATTACATAATTGATAAATTTATCAATTAATGGATTTTTTCAAATTATAATACTCATAATTTATTAATAATAAAGTAAAATTTTCACCTGCTTTTTCAAAACAGATTACTCTTTATAAATTTTTTATAGAAATTTAAAACTATAAAGTATATATTATTTAATACTGTGTACTTTTAAGTTTCTATTAATGAACTCAAGCTCAAAAATTGACTATTTTTTAGGTTTTTTTGCTCAATATTGACTTCTTGCTTGTTTTCTATTTTTTACCCCTTCAGTATCAAGTAATCATCTTACTATATGATATCTTACTCATGGAAGATCTTTTACTCTTCCACCTCTGATAGCAACCACAGAATGTTCTTGAAGATTATGTCCTTCTCAACCGATATAAGCATTTACTTCATACCCATTTGTTAACCTTACTTTTGCTACTTTTCTTAAAGCTGAGTTCGGCTTTTTTGGAGTCATAGTAGTTACTTTCGTACATACTCATCTCTTTTGAGGACATCATTTTGCTAATTTTACTTGTTTATTCCCTTTAATAGAGTTTTTTGTTACTTGTAAAGCTGGAGATTTACTCTTTCTTACATTGTCTTTTCTACTCTTTTTTACTAATTGATTTATAGTAGTCATTTGTAGTAATTTATTAATTTAAAACGACAAAATTTTATTAAAAAATAAAAAATTGTCAAATAAGTAATTTTCAAATTTTTGAAATACATCAAAAACTATCTTTTTGACCAAGATCAAGATTTTCTTGCTTTCTTCTTTCCTGGTTTTTTTCTTTCCACTTTTCTCGCATCTCTGGTTAAAAGTCAAGCTTGTTTTAAAATCTTTTTATTGCTTTCATCTTTTTCAGATAAAGCTCTTGCAAGAGAGTGTCTTATAGCTTGAACTTGAGCTGAAATTCATCCTCATTCTACTTTTACATCAAAGAAAACTTTGTCTTTTAGAGAACATAATTTTATTGGTAAAAAAGCAGTTTCAAATAAATCTTGTCTGGTAATATAAACAGAAATATCTTTTCCATTTATAGTGTTTGCTCCAGTTCATTCAAATAATCTTACTTGTGCAGAAGCTGTTTTTCTTCTTCAAATTGCATGAATATATTTATTAGCCATAATGTTCAATGTTATATTTTATTTATAAAGTTATTTTTTCAGGTTGTTGAGCTTGAAAAGTATGTTCTTGTCAAACCACTAATTTTAATCTTGCTAACATATCTGATCTTAATTTATTTTTTGGTAACATTCAATATATTGCTTTTTTTAAAGCTTCACTTGGTTTTTTTTCAAGTAATCTTCCGAGAGTTATTTCTTTCAGACCTCATAAAAATCAAGTATGTCTATAGTAAATTTTACCTTCTAATTTATTTCCAGTAACTACAATTTTTTCAGAATTGATTACTACTACGTAATCTCAATTATCTAAATGTGGAGCAAATGAAGCTTTATTTTTTCATTTTAAAATAATAGCTAATTTAGAAGCAATTCTTCAAAGTGTTTCACCTTGAGCATCTACTAAATACCATTTTCTTTCATCATTTCACAATTGTTTTGGCATTAATGTTTTCATAATATGCTTTTTATAAATAATAACTAAAGTAATTCAAGTAATACTAATTTAGCATTATCTCAATCCCTATATTTTATAGGAGTAACTCTTGAAAATCAAGATGTTTTATTTCATTTAAATTTTGGGGCTACATTTTTAAATATTTCTAAAGAAGATTCTTTAGTATATATATATTGCATTACATATCTAATAGCATTCATTTCATCTTTTGTATTTACAACATTTATAATTTTATCAATAAACGGTGCTATAGCTGCTGCTTTTTTAGGAGTAGTTTTAATAGCTTTATGTAAAAATAAATTCGTTAAAAGATTTCTTTCCATAGCTTTCCTATGTTGGAATGTTTTTCAGTTAAACTTTAAGTTTTTCCTTACTCTATGTCTCATAATTAATAAGTATTAAGTAAATAATTTTTTGAAGTATTTAAACTTCTTGTATCTTTTAATCATCTCAAAGAAGTTTTAAACCTCTTTCTCAAAGCGCTTCTCTTATTTCTGTCATAGCTTTCTTTCCAAATCATTTTATGCTTGAAAGTTTTGTTTCTGTACATTTTATGAGTTGTTCTATAGAAAGAATATTTCCATTAATTAAAGCATTCAAAGTTCTTGGAGATAATCACATAATTTCAATTGGAGTATATGTTTCTTTTTCTAATTCTTCTTTTATTTCTTCTTTTTCTTTCATCAAAAGATCTTTTACATTCGAAATAAAGTTTCATTCTATTTGAAGAGATTCTTCATTGAAGATTGAGAAGTAAGAAGATAACATATTAGAAGAAAATTTTAATGCATCAACTGGAGATATAACTCAATTGGTAGCAATAGTCATTGAGAGTGAATCTAAATTTGTTATGTCTCAAAATCTGGTGTCATTCACTTCATATTTTACATTCGTTACTGGTGAAAAATTTGCATCTACCAATAAAACATTTACATCATCTTCTCTCTTTTTTAATTCGTCTATACTTAAATATCAAACTGATTTTTCTACTCTTATTTCTATATCAAGCAATAATCCATCTTTATCAATTTCAGTAATATAGAGATCTTTATTTAATATTTCTATTCAAATATTTGTTTTTATATCAGCTGCTGTTACTTTTCCAGCTTTCGATTTAGATAATTTTATCCATTCTATTTCGGTTGTTTTTTTATCTATAATTAATCCTTTTAAATTTAACATTATATCAAGTACAGTATCTTTCACTCAAGGAAGAGTGGAATATTCATGATTTACTCATACTACTTTTATTCCAGTAACTCTTGCTCCTGGTATAGAGGATAATAACACTCTTCTTAAAGAATTTCATAGGGTAACTCAATATCATTTTGGTAGGGGTCCTAAAGTAAATTGAGAAATATTTACATCAACATCTTGTTGAGAAATTTTTGGAACTCAAATTATATTATGTATAATATGCATTTTAGTAAAATTATGAAATAACAAATATAAATTATTATTATGAAATCATTTTATTATTTAGAATAAAACTCTATGATTTTTTGAATATCAATTATTTGATCAAAATCTTCATTTTCAGGTAATGCTTTTATTGTTATTTTAATATTTTTTGAATCAACTTCGATCCATTTTGTTTTACTTACGGTTCCTTTATTTTGTTTAGAAAATTCTTCTAATTCTTCAATTAAAGATTTATATAAAGGACTTTCTTTTAATTTATCTCTTAATTCAATCACATCTCAAACTTTTAAAGCTATAGATGGAATATCAACATTAATACCATTTAACTTAAAATGAGCATGTCAAACGAATTGTCTTGATTGCATTCTTGTTCTAGCAAAATTAGCTCTATAAACAACATTATCAAGTCTTAATTCTAACATTCTTAACATTTTATCTCAAGTAGTTCCTACTGATTTTGATTTGGCAGCTTTTGCATAATAAGTAGCAAATTGTTTTTCTGATAGTCAAAACATTCTTTTTGCTAATTGTTTTTTTCTTAATTGTCATCCAAATTCAGAAGTTTTTTTACTTTTAAGAGGAGCTCTTTTTGATTTGCTTAGATCATATTTTTCTGTACCAAAAAGATTTACTCATTCTCTTCTACATAATTTTTTCTTTGGTCAAGTATAACGCATAAACCTTGATTTATTAAATACTAAAAATTAATTTTTTATAAAAAGTTTACTCTTATAAACTTCTTGTTTTTTTCTTTCTACATCCATTGTGTGGAACTGGAGTTATATCAAATATAGCTCTTAATTCTAATCCACCTGATATAAGTCATCTTATTGCTTGCTCTCTTCCAACTCAGATTCATTTAATATAAACATCAACTGTTTCTAAATTGTGTGCAGATTTTGCTTTTTGTGAAGCTTGTTCTACAGCTATTTGAGCAGCATATGGAGTAGCTTCTCTTGCTCATTTAAATCAAGCAGTTCATCATGATGCCCAAGTTAACACTCCACCTTTCTCATCAGTTATTGAAACGATAGTATTATTAAATGATGCCATAATATGAGCTTGTCAAACTTGCACTATTCTTTTCGTCTTTTTAGACTTTTTTATAGTCTTAACCATAAGCTTACTTTATATTAAAATATTAAAATATTACCAAAATGATTGTGTTTTAAGTTTGTAGAACTTAAGTCACTTCATTATTTTTTCTTATTCGCAATAGCAACAGATTTTCCTTTTCTTGTTCTAGAGTTTGTTTTTGTATTTTGACCTCTTACTGGTAATCTCTTTCTATGTCTTTGACCTCTATAAGAATTAATTTCTTGTAATCTTTTTATATTTCAAGCCACTAATCTTCTCAAATCTCACTCTACGAGAATATTTTTTATTTCATCTCTTATTTTATCTAATTCATCTTCATTAAGAGTTTCAATTTTTCTTACTTTATCAATTCAAACCTTTTGTAAAATAACATTTGATATAGGTCTTCAAATACCATATATATATGTCAAAGCTATTTCTACATGTTTACCATTTGGTAAATTTACTCAAGCAATTCTTGCCATAAAATAACTAAATTATTAAATTAAATTAACCTTGTCTTTGTTTATGTTTTGGGTTTTCACATATAACCCTTACAATTCACTTTCTTTTTATTACTTTACATTTGTCGCAAATTTTCTTAACAGAAGCTAATACTTTCATAAAATATATAAAATAGATAATAAATATTATTTTTTTCTAAAGATGATTCTTCACTTATTGAGATCGTATGGACTTAATTCTAATAATACCTTATCTCATTGGATAAGCTTAATAAAATTAATTCTCATTTTTCAACTTAAGTATCATTTGATAATTTCTCATCAAAACTCCTCTGGTAATTGAACATCAAATACCAGATTGGGTAGAGCTTTGACAATAGTTCATTCTACCTCTATTTTTTCTTCCTTATTGGACATAATAATGGAGACTTTAAAAATAATAACTTTTAAAGTATATATAAAAAAAATAAAAAGCAAAAGATTTTTTACCTTTTGCTTAAAAATTGATTTATTTTATAAATTTTTAAAAAAGAAGGAGGCTAGACTATAAGTCCAGAGAAAGTTCCACAGAATTTGAAATATAAACTAAATCATTTTTTATAGCTGAAACTTAACTTAATTTCCTCTGTTTTACTTCTTCAAGTAATAAATCAAAATCATTTTTGTATAACAAATCTTGTTTTGGTTTAAATGTATCATATTCTTTTTCTGCTTTTTGTCTAGCTAATTTTGCTGTTATTTTTCAAGCATCATTGAGTATATTTTTTCTAACTCATTTTAAAAAGTCATCAATTCGTTCTTTCCAATCTTGCATTGTCATAATTTGTTCATCCATTGCCTGCATTTCAGCAATATCAAGATATGCATTCACCAGTAAATTTAAGCTTTTTATTTCTTTTTCATCTAAATAATTTTTTGCAATAGTCACATCACTTTTCATTATTTTTCATTTTGGAGAATCTTTCCAACTCGTTAATCACATATTTTCTTTTTCACTATCAACTCTATCATAAATTATTTCAGCTGCTGTATTTCAAGATATTGCAAAGTGAAGTTTATTTTGAATAGTAGCAAAAAATTGTTTTGTTGTTTCACTATCTTTATCATAATCGGCACTCAGAGAATATAAATCAGTAAGTTTTTGGTAAAATATTCTTTCACTCGTTCTAATATCTCTTATTCTCTCAAGCAATTCTTCAAAATATTTTTTTCAAAATTTATCTCAATTTTTTAGTCTTTCATCATCCATTACAAAACCTTTTATAATAAATTCTTTCAATACATTTGTTGCCCAAATTCTAAATTGTGTAGCTTGTTTTGAATTTACTCTATATCAAACGGCAATTATCATGTCAAGACTATAAAAATCAATATTTCTTTTTATTTCTCTATTTCACTCTTTTTGAACTACTCAAATTTTTTGAGTAGTTGAGTTATTGTCTAATTCACCTGTATTATAGATTTCTTTTATATGATAAGTAATATTGTTTTCTTGAACTCAAAAAAGTTCAGCCATCATTTTTTGTGATAACCAAAGTGTTTCATCTTTTAGAAATACATTTATTTTTATATTTCAAGTTTGAGATTTATAAAAAATTATTTGTTTAGAATCTTGCATGGTTTAAAGGTTATTTTTAATAATTGATTTTATTGTATTTTATTTTTAAAAAATATAATTTTGAGTTTTCGGAAAAAAATAAGCGAAAAATTTACTTATTTTTTATAAATGTTTTCTAAATGATATTCTAAAAATTCTTTATTTATTTTGTGTTTTAAAATTTGCAAATCTTTTAAATCTTCATTTTTAGAAATAACTTTCTTTCAATCTATACTTATTGCAATAACTCAATAATCAAATTCAGCATGATGATTTGGACATAAAATTATAATATTTTCTTTTATATCAGGTCAATTATAATCTTTTCATAATGGTTTTATATGATGTCATTCTGAATAATACAGATTATCTTTTATTTTTATTGTATTTCAACAAATTTGACATTTATTTTGATATAATTCTTTTAATTCTTTTACAATTTTTGTATCTCTTATAATTCTATTAATAGTCGTATTTTTTCTTTTTATTATTTCATTTATTTCAGAATCTGGAGCTTGAAAAATAGTTTTTTTTAATTCTCTTTGGTAATCTTTTTTTAAATACCAAATTCAATTAATTATTTTTCAATTTTTATTTTTTCCTCTATAAAATAAATCTTCTTTTCCTTTAAAATTAGGACATTGACTAGAATAAAATTGTAATTGTCAATAAATACTTTTATTCTTATTTTTATTATATTTTATTAAATTATTTTCATATGTTTTGTAAATATAATCTTGTAATTGATACACTTTTGCTTTTCATCAAAAATAATTAAAAGCCTCAATTAGTTTTTCTTTCCACCAATTATTTGGCAATCTTTCTGTTTTCATATTATACTTTTATTCAGGTAAATATAATAAGAACCTTAATTATATCATCATAATCTTTTTCTAAAGAACTTCATAATCTAATATTTGCATTTTCTCAAAGAAGATTAATAATTGATTGTGAAATATCATCAATTTCAAACATAGATAAATTATTTCATCATATTATATGTATAAGTACTCAATTACTATTCTTAATTAAAGTCGAATACGGTAAAAATTTATTTCTAATATCTTTAATTATATTTTTTAATGCATTCTTTCAATTTCAATATATTGCTTCAATATATGATTTTCAAGAATTTTCTATTAAATTTTTAATATCTCTAAAATCTAAGGTTATAAATTGATATCAATTTATCAATTGAAACATTCCATAAAGCTTATCTATAATATCTATATCTTTTTCATTATCAGAAATAATATAATATGCATCTATAAAATTAAAATTTCAATTAAAATTATTATAACTAAAAGCAAAAGATAAAATATTAAATTTGTTTATATATTGTGATATTTCTGAAATTTCTCATCAATCTCAAATTAAAATTACAAAATCAGTATCTATAATTTTATCAAAATAATTTTCTTGAGAATAATCATCATTTTTATTAATAGGTATATATTCAACATGGTCAATTCAATAATTTTTCATTTTATTTATAATATTTATTCAATAATCTCATACTCAAATTAGATTAATTTTAAGATACTCTTTTGAGATTCCAATATTTGAAATAATTTCATTTTTTAATTTTAAAAACCTTTCATCTTCTGGATCAAGGTTTATTGCTTCTTGAATAACATCAATTGCTTCTATCTTTTTTAATTCTTCATATAAGTATAATGATTTAACATAGTAATAAAAACTATTTTCTGGAAAATTATTTATTCATAAATTACATAAAGATATAATTAAAATAGAATTTCAATTTTCATTCTGACTATCAATTTTATTCATCAATTGATCATTTAATTCATACTCATTTGAATAATAATTGTCAAATAATAGATTTCAATTTATATCTATATAATTAGATATAAATCAATTATATTCATTATTTATTTTCATTACAGTACCAAATCATTTTTCAAATGGTAGTACTTGATCAAACCAAGTAGATGATATAAATTTAAAATTTTTATCATCCATAAAATTCCATTTTCATTCATATTTAAAAGTATAATATCATTCAGAATATCATGTAGTTTCCTCAAAATTTTTATTAAAACGAATATTTCAAAAATTATCTATTATATTTATTCATCAATTTATTTTTACTAAAGCATATCAGTTTTCTTCAAAATCATATATTTCTTCAAAATTATCTTTTATTAAATACCCAGATTTATGTAAAAGCTTTGAGTACATATTATAATCATCTTCATTATATAATTTTACAATTGAAAAACTATTTTCTTGAAAATCTTCTATATCATCAAAATCAATTTTAGATATAACTTGTCAATTTTCATCAACAAAATTAAATTTTTTATAAAAATCTAAATATCATGTTTCATCAATATATCTTATAAATTTATCTTTCCATAATTTTTGAAATCAATTTTTTTTCTCTCATAAAAGAGTATATTCATCATAATTTACTTTTTCTCAACTATATATATAGTCCCATTTTTTTTTATGTAATCAACTATTTATTATAAATCATTCTAATTGAAGTTTTTCCTTTATATCAATAAAAGTTAAATATGATAAATTTATAAATTGATTTATAAAGAATGATTTTCATACTGCTGATATTCATAAGATTCAACATAATTCCCAAGCTAATAGTTCTTGATTTTCTATATTTATATCATCCCATTCTTTGTAATATAAACCATATCTTTCCATAATTTTTTCTTTTGAAAAAATTTTTTTATCAGCATAAATTTGATGTAATTCATCTAAAAAATCTGGATTATCTTTAAAGATTTTTGAAATTAACCAAAGATAAAAAATTAAAATTTCACTTTTATCAATTTTATCTTTTTCTTCTTTAAATAATTCTAAAAAATTATACTCAAATGTATTTTTATAAGTATCCTCAAAAATTTTAATTAAAGGATTTTTCATAACCAAAAAATTAAAAAATATTCAAACAAAAAAGGACAACTTATAAGCCTTAGATGTTTTCAGACAATTCAATATACAACTTCCAAAAAAGACAGAAAGAGCAAAAGCAACATAAGTTGCCATTTATTACTCTTTTTTCTTTATATACTTTCTCTTCATTTTTGCAATTTTTTTGTTTCTTTTTCCAAAAGAAATTGCTTTGAAAAAAGAAACTCCCAATTCTTTTTTAAAATTCTGATGACTTTCATTATTCCGATGATTTTTCAGTTAAATTGATGATGAAAAATGCAAATTGTTGAAAAATCCAAAAGAAATATGTCTGACAAATACTCTCTATCGGAACTTTAAATTTTATTTTACTCTAAAAATCATATATTGCGAAATATAAAATAATTATTACTTACATTATATAAGAAGTTATAAATGTACAAAAAATAAAAAGCAAAAGATTTTTTATCTTTTGCTTAAAAATTGATTTATTTTATAAATTTATTAATTCTATTTATAAATCA
>JAVHSE010000028.1:0-3702 GCA_036172015.1 Patescibacteria group bacterium
GTTTGCATTAATACTGATCTAATAGTATGCACTATATAATTTCAAGAATTATAAGCACATATTAAAATTGAAATTTTTTTCATATTACACTTCATTAATTACTTCATAACTTAAATTAAGATTTCAAACAAAAGCAAATCAATCCACTTGTTTCACTCAAGTTTCTTTTAATTTTTTAGCCGTTTCATTAAGAGTCGATCCCGATCAAACGAAATCATCAATCAAAAAAACTTTATTATATTTTTTTATATGCTCATCATATACAAATATAGTATTTTTTGCATTATCTATTCTTTGAGCTCTTGTTTTGAGTGATTTTTGAGGAATCGTAATTCCACTAGCATAGTATTTAATCAATTTTACAAATGGAAATCACATACTTTTTAATCTCATTTCCAAAAATTTTAGAAGCTGATTTTTTCTCTCTATACTCCACGGAGTAATAGCAATAGCATCATATTTTTCTTTTTTTAATTTACACTCTAATTTATAAATTATTTCATCAATACTTTGTTCTATTAATTTTTTATTTTGTGTAGATTTCGCGTAAAATGTTAGCTCTGCTAATTTTCATCTTCAAAATTCCATCCGATTGTATTGATCTGCATAAAAAATATTATCCAAATATACTTTCTCAAAATCTTTTCAAAATGCCTTTTTTGCATCCATGATACCACAAGAATCTTCTAAACTCCTTATATGTTTATAAACATCAATATATAATTTTACTTTCTCTTCTAAATATAGTCATCTTTCTTGACACCAGATTTTCATACCATCCAGTCATTTCATGATTGTTCCATTAGGAGAAAACTTCAAAAATATTTCATCAAGTAGTTTTCTATCCTGAAAAGAAATATCAATTTGTTGATTTCAAATATCTGAATCTTTTGTAACTAGAATCGATGAATTCTTTTTCTGGTATTCTACTGTTGGTCACATTCAAAACTTCACTAAAATTCATTGATTTACTAATTCTTTCAAGTATTTATGTACAATTACCCTACTTTTTCATAATCTATTTGATATTTCCGTTGCGCCTATTTTTTCATCTCAGTCAAAAATATCAATTATCTGTTTGAGTGATTTAAATCAGTATTTCATAGAAATATTTTTAAAATATATATTTACTGTAAACAGTTTACAGTAAATAGTTTACTGTAAAGTTTTTAAAAAGCAAATTTTTATTTTACTAAACTATAAAAAAATAGTTTCTTAGCTTATTCACTCACTAACATTTCAATATATCTTTTTGTATCTTCTACAGTAAAAACTTTTTTACTCGTTACTCATATTTCAAGTGGTGGATAATCATTTCCTCCAGGAAAAACAGCATCTCAGACAAATATTATTTCATCTAATAGAACTCATGAAACTTCACTTAATTTTCTTACTCCATATGCTTTATCAACTCCAGCACGAGTAATATCTATAGAAGTAGCTCAACCAATTAATATATTATAATTTTGTAAATCTTTGAGTAAATAATTTCTTATTCTTTTTCTTTTTTCAGCATCCATATCCCAAGTATGTTTTGCTTCGAGTGGAGCTTGTTGTCCAAGAGCACTATAAGTTATCTGAGTTCCTCTATCTTCTACTAATTCTCCCCAAGTTTGAACTGGTCTTAATTCTAAATCATCAATAGCTTGATTAAAAACCTTCATAATATAATCTTTTTCATCAGAAGTAAAATCAAGTGAATATTTTTTTATCCATTCTCATTTCTCATATAAATACATTTTAGTACTACATGTTGGACAAAGATAGAGATTTGATAAAAGTTTTTCATCATGCCCTAAAAATGGAATGACTTGCTTTTGAAATTGAGAATAATCTCACCCGGAAATAATTCAAACTTTATATTTTGAAAGTAATTTTTTAAAAAGTTCTACCATTTCACTATCCATTTGTCATTTTGATGGGGCAAGGGTACCATCCATATCAAATGCAATCATTTTAAACATACAAATAAAATTAATAATATAACTATTTTCTCCTTCCATTCGTATGAAGGAAAGGTCGGGATGGGTTAAAAAATTAGTGTGGTTTATTTATTATTGTAAAATTTCCACATATTTTTAATACTTTCTTCGAGTGAGGTTATGGTTTTCCAATGTAATTCTCAAAGAGCTTTTTTTGGATTGCAATATACTTCTCCCAAATCTCAAGATCTTCTTTGACATATTTTATAGGGTACTTTTTTTTCAGTAACTTTTTCTACTGTTTTTATTATTTCCAAAACAGATACTCATCTTCCAGTTCAGAGGTTAAATACTTCAAAGCATCATTTTTTCTCAGATTTTTCTAATACTTGATAAGCTTTCAAATGTCCATCAATTAAATCACAAACATCTATATAATCTCTCACTCAAGTTCCATCTACCGTATCATAATCATCCCCATATACATTTACATATTCCAGTTCTCCACTTGCAACTTTCATTACATACGGAAGTAGATTATTAGGAATTCCATTTGGATTTTCTCCTATATATCCACTCTCATGAGCTCAAATAGGATTAAAATATCTCAAATTCATCACTTGAAATCCAGAAAATATTGCTAAATCCTTGAGAATATTCTCGAGCAAAAATTTCGTTGTTCCATAAGGATTCAAGCATTCTCAAACTGGATCTTGTTCTGTAAATGATGATACTATTTCTTTTGTTTTATATACCGTTGCTGAAGATGAAAATATAATCTTTTTTACTCCAAATTCTTCCATTATTTCAAATAATACGAGACTTCCATTTATATTGTTATCAAAATATTCTAAAGGCTTTTGACAACTTTCTCAGACAGCTTTGAGTCCTGCAAAATGCAAAACTCCATCAAATTTATATTTTTTAAATACTTCTTTCAGTCATTCTTTATTTCTCAAATCCACTTCAAAAAAATCTGGTTTATATCACAAAATTTTTTCAATTCACAAAAGTGTACTCGTATTTGAATTTACTAAATTATCAACAATTATCGTTTTATATCAAGATTTCTCAAAAGCAACGACTGCATGACTTCATATATATCACATTCATCATGTGATTAATATAACTTTTTTCATTATTTATTTCATTTAAAGATTATGCTCAAACAATTACTTTTGCTACTCTCAATACCCTATCTCAAAGCATATATCATTTTTCAAACTCATCAACTATAATTCAAGGATTATCTGATGGTATTTGAGTCATTACTTCATGTTTATCTGGATTCACGACTTCTCAAATAGAAATAAATGGTTTCACTCAGAGATTTTCTAAATCTCTTTTCAAAGCTTTTTCAGTAGAAACAATTCATTCATATAATGCTCAAATTCTTGACTCTTCTGGTGTATTTTGAATCATTCTTTCTAAATCATCAATTCTTGGAAGTATTTTTTTAAAAATATCATTTTTTAAAAAAAACATAGTATCGAGTCTATCTCTCTCTACTCTCATTTTAAAATTTTGATTATCTGCTTGTATTCTTGCTATTGTTTCTTTGAGTTTTTGAATTTCTTCACTTTCATCTTTGATATCTACTTGCATATTTTGTTCTATTTCATCTATTTCTTTGAGTTCTTCTTTTATTTCATTAAATCAATTATCTAAAATTTCTTCTTGAGTTAAATCTCTATCATGTTTTTTTGACATATCGTTTTATGTTAAAATATAAAATATCTCTTTCATTATATGGAAAAAGATATTTTTTCAACTTGATTTT
>JAVHSE010000029.1:0-3697 GCA_036172015.1 Patescibacteria group bacterium
TAATTTTGACTTAAAATGTTTTTTTTATATACTCTGAGAGCTTTTTGAAAAAAAAGAGTTTTTTAATTGTATGGTGCTTGTAGTTCAGTTGGTTAGAATGTCAGATTGTGAATCTGAATGTCAAGGGTTCGAGCCCCTTCAGGCACCCCATTTTTAAAAATTAGCTAGTGAAAATTTGTGTCTATTTTATCATATTTTTACTACATAATTTTTAAACAAGAAATTCTGATGTAAGAATTTCATTATTTTATTTTTTAACTTTATTATGCTATGGTAAATAAAGATTTAGCTCTTTTTGAAGAGTTATTCGAAGCTTCTCCAGAAATTAAATATCCAAGAGAAGGGGAGGTGGTAAACGGAGTGGTCGTTACAATTGAAAAAAAGAATATTTTAGTAAATGTAAATAATCAATTTTCTTGATTAGTTATTTCAAAAGAAATAGGAAATACTATTGATTTAACTTCTTTAAATGCATGAGATTCTATTGATGTTATGGTTTTAGGAGACTCTATTGAAAGAGGTCTTTTAATTTTATCATTAAAAAGAGCAAATCAAATTAAATCGCTTACGAATTTATCTAAATATAAAAATTCTGAAGAAGTTATTGTAGTCAGACCAAGTGAAGCAAATAAATGATGATTACTCGTTGATATAGATGGTTTGAAATGATTTATTCCAGTTTCACAATTAACTCCACTTAATTATCCGAGAGTTGAAGGTGCTGATCCTGCTAAAATTTTAGAACATTTACAAGGTTTAATTGGAAAAGAATTTAAAGTAAAAGTTATTAATGTTGACGAAGCAGGGAAAAAAATTATTTTCTCTGAAAAAGCAGCTATTAGTGAAAATAGAGATAAGGCTCTTGGTGCTTTAAAAGTTGGTGATATAGTTGAATGAACTGTTTCATGAATTTTAACATACTGATTATTTATTACTTTTGATGGATTAGAATGATTGGTGCATGTATCTGAAATCGATTGGGGACATGTAAATAATCCTGGAAAATTTGCAAAAGTTGGACAAAAAATAAAAGTAAAAGTTATTGGTCTTGATAATGATAAGATATCTCTTTCTGTAAAAAGACTTCAAGAAAATCCTTGGGATGTACTTTCAAGAAAATATAAAATTGGTGATAAAATTAAAGCATCTATTTCTAGAATTTCTCAATTCTGAGCTTTTATGGAATTAGATGGTGGAATACAATGACTTATTCATTTATCTGAAATTTCTCATGGAGTAGTAAAAGATATTAGAGAATTTATTAAAGTTGGAGAAGAGTTAGAAGCAAAAATTATTAATTTTGAACCAAAAGAAAAAAGAATCGGTTTATCTTTAAAAGCTTTAGTAGAAGCTCCAGTAAAAGAAGAAAAAACTGAAGAAGTGAAAACTGAAAAAGTGAAAGAAGAAAAAGTGAAAGTTGAAAAGATAAAAAAAGAAGCAAAAGTTGAAGAGAAAGTTCAAGAAGAAACAAAATAGTAAAATTTATGGGTACGATATTTTTGAGAGTCTGAAATTTATTTTTCAGAACAAAGATATTATTTTAAGATTATTCAATTAATCTGACTTATATTATAATAATAAAAAAATGGAAAAAGTTGTATTAAATAAAATGTTTGATGGGTTATTACATATTTGAAATAAAACTAATTTTTGGAATGCTAAAATGAAACCATATATATATGGTTCAGTAAATGGAATTCATGTTATTAATTTACTGGAAACGATTAAAAAAATAGATGAGGTAAAAAAGGAATTGCTTGAATTATCATCAAGTGGTAAAAAGATTTTAATAGTAGCAACTAAAATCCAATCTCGTGATGCTTTTAAAAAATTAGCTGAAGAAACAGGGAATTTTTATGTATGTGAAAAATGGGTTCCAGGGCTTTTAACAAACTTTAAAACTATTAAAAAAAGAATTTGAACATATTTACAATTATTAGCTGATAGTGAAAATGGTTCTTTTGATATATTAACAAAAAAAGAAAAAGCAACAAAATTATTAGTTTTAGACAAATTAAATAAAGCTTACAGTTGATTAAAAGAAATGAAAAAATTACCAGATGTTATTTTAGTTTCAGATGGTATTTATGAAAAACAAGCTTTAAGAGAAGCTGAAATTTTAAATATTACATCATATGCTATATTTAATACGAACGGAGATATTGATTTAGTACATAATATGATCCCTGCTAATACAAATTCAGTAAAATCATTTGAATATTTAGCTTCAGAAATTAAATCATCTTTAGTAAGTGTACAAGCTCCTAAAAAGGCATTTGTAAAAAAAGTAGACGAGCCAAAAGTTTCAGGTGAAAAAAAAGTTGGAAATAAAAAACAAGTTGCAGTCAATGAAGAAAATATTGAAATAATTACTCCAATTGCTGAATAATAATATTTTAATACTTCATTTTTAAAATATGTCAGATGATTTTAATTTAGATGAATTTGAAAATAATGAAGAACAGGAAATAACGGTAAAAGATAGATTTAATAATGTATTAAGTTATATTCCTTTTCTGAATATTTGGATTTTATTAACTGAAAAAGCAGGAACAAAAAAAATGAATAAAAAATATAATAGACAGTGAATTACATTGTTTCTTATATATCTCTCTCTTTTTTTTATCATTACTGTTTTAAATTTTAGAATAGCTTTTTTATTAACTATGATTTATTTTTGAGTAGTTATATTTTTCTCTGCAAAAGCATATAATGGAATTTATTTTGAAGTTGGATTTATAGAAAAAATTATTTCCCAATTTCAACCAAAAAATAATCAAAAAAAATAAGAATATTATATATTTTAACCTAAATTAATTATGGAAATTACAGCATCACTAGTAAAAGAATTAAGAGATAGAACATGAATCGGAATGATGGAATGTAAAAAAGCACTCAGTGCTACCAATGGGGATATTGAACTTGCTATTGAAGAATTAAGAAAAAAAGGTCTTGCTAAAGCTGCTTCAAAAGCAGATAGGGAAGCTTTTGAAGGTGCAATTAAAATCGTTACAGAAGCAACAAAAGCATATGTTGTATCCGTTTCTTGTGAAACAGACTTTTTAGCAAATTCTGATAGATATAAAGATATGTTATCTTCCGTGATAGTTGAATTAAAAAATTGAAAATCTATACAAGATGCTCAAGAAATGATCAATAAAGATTATTCTTTAGAAATGTGAGAAAATTTACAAGTAAGAGAATATAGAACTTTTGAATGAATCAAAGTATGATCATATGTTCATTCAAATAATAAAGTAGCTGCTTTAATAGTAGCAAACAAAGATGTAGAAGAAGAAAAATTAAAACAAGTAGCTATGCATATTACTGCTGCTAATCCAGAATTTTTAGCTGCATCTGATATTTCTCCAGAAGTGATTGAAAAAGAAAAATCAATTCAATTAGAAATTATGAAAAATGATCCAAAAATGATTGGAAAACCAGATCAAGTACTTTTAAAAATTATAGAAGGAAAAATGTCGAAATTTGCATCTGAAGTATGTCTTTTAGAACAAGCTTTTGTGATAAATCCAGATATCAAAGTAAAAGATTTTATTGGAGCAGAGACTATCAAATCATTTTATAGATTTAGTATATAATTAAGAGTTTTTGCTCTTAATTTACCTTCATAGTTTATCGGTTAGAATTCAGGATTCCAAATCCTGCGGGCAAGGTTCGATTCCTTGTGGAGGTGCCA
>JAVHSE010000030.1:0-3664 GCA_036172015.1 Patescibacteria group bacterium
TTTTTTACTATACTATTTTTACATATGCCTAAAACTATTTTGGTTTGGGTATATTTACTATATTTAGTTATTAAATATAAAAATATGTCATTTTTAAATAATAAAACAATTTTATTAAAGTTAGATAAATTAACTTATAATAGATGAGAGGAAGTTACATGAGTTATTGAATTTGATTTTTGAGAAGAAAGCATTAAAGCAGATAAAATAACTATTTGATTAAATAGAAAAATTATTTCAAAAAATATAAATACATCTGACTGAATGCACTATAGTTCAAATACACAGTATAATTATTTATTTGAAAATAGTTTATTAGCAAATTGAGAATATAAAAAAGAAACCATTCCATTTAATTTTATTATTCCTCAAAATGCTATCATTGATCATGAACTATCATTTGATAAATTATTAAATAAAATTCCTAGTTTTTTAAGAACTATTATAGAAATTCTTATTAATATACTGAATCCTAATATGAAAAATAGATATAGTTTTGATGTTATAGCAAGAATAGATATTCCTTGGGCAGTTGATATTACTCAAGAAGTTCAAATAAATGTATTATAAAGATAAAAACTATTAATAAACTACCAAAAAACTGAACCTAGGTTATTTTCAAGAAATACTGAAAATTTTTTATTATAATCAAAGTATCCAGTTTAATATTAGAATTTTTATGACAAATAAATAAATTGTATTTTATTATTTTTTTCTTAATATGAAAGATATTATTTTTTAATATTCATATATGTTTACAAAAAAAACATGATGAGAAATAAATGAAAATAAAACATTTATTACCAAACTTATTATTACTTTATGTTTTGTTCTCATATTATTTGTACTCTATCAAATATGAAATATTATCATCTTATTACTTTTTTCTTTGTTTTTAAATATATTATTTGCTCCTATTTTAAATACTTTTAATAAAATTAAAATTTGAGATACTCTATGAATTATACTTATTTATATAAGTTTATTTTTATTTGTACTCATTATGTTTTATACAGTAGTTCCTATATTTATAAAACAAATTTCTATTTTAATAAATATTATTGGAGATTATGTGAATAATTCTATCTTACTTTACAATACGAAATGAGTTGATGGACTATGATTTCCAAAAATTATCAAACCTCTGCTGCTTCATATAGATATTAGTCAAATACTCAATTCTATAAAAGAAAATATTTGAGTTATATCTTCATTTGTAACTACTCATTTAAAAAATTTTTTAACGAGCTGAGCTGGTATATTATTTTCTCTGACAAATATAGTTATGAATTTTGTATTCATATGTATATTTACATTTTTTATTGCACTCGAAAGAAAAGATATACGAAATTTTTTTTATAAAATACTTCCAAAAAATATCTCTGTATATATCGAAAGAAAAGAAGATAGTATAGTAAATACTTTGTCAAATTGGCTCAAAAGTCAATGTATATTATGAGGAAGTATATTGGTAATTACTTTTATTTGATTATATTTTATAAAAATTTTTTGAATTCATATGGAAGAGATATTTACTTTATCTCTTATAGCATGAATGATGGAATTTATACCATATATTTGACCTTTTATAGCATTAATTCCAGCTTTAGCTATTGCACTCGGTTTATGATGGAAAGCATCAGTAATTATTTTGATTTTATACATCATCATTCAACAAGTGGAAAATAATATACTCGTTCCTTATGTTATGTGAAAAAACTTATCACTTTCCCCTTTTTCAGTTTTGATAGGAATGGTTATTTGAGCAAGTTTATTTGGAATTATTTGAATTATTATATCCGTTCCAATCGTATCTATCACTAAAATATTTTTGACTGATTATTTAGAAAAAAATAAGTAAAAACTTTTTAAAATAACATAAAATTTATTCATAAAAATATTTGACTTTTAATTATTAGCACATATAATTCTTATGTGCTAATTTATTTTCTCACTCTTGATATATGAATATTGAAAAATTTACCATAAATGCGAGTTCGAGAATATCTGAAAGTCAAAATCTCGCAAATACACTAAAAAATCCTGAAATAACTGATGTTCATTTACTTTATTGTATGCTTGAAAGTAGTGATAGTATTGTAAAAGAAATACTTCTTGATTTATCAGTTGATATAATGATATTAAAATCTCATATAAAAAAAGAAATTGATTATCTACCAACAATTGAAGGAAATTATGATTTGAGAATGAGTTATATTTTTCATGATATATTACGAGAGTCAGAAAATATTGCTCACAAAAACAAAGATGAATTTATTACTGAAGAGCATATTATTTTAGCAATAATAAAAAACTGAAGTGAAAAAATAAAAAGTATCTTTGCTATTCTCAATATCAAGTTTGATGATATACAAAAAGTAATCGACAAATTTAGAAATTGAGAAAAAATCACTTCAAATGATAGTGAAAATAAATGAAATGCTTTAAAAAAATACTGAATAGATCTGGTTGAACTTGCAAAAAATGGAAAAATAGATCCTGTTATTGGAAGAGAAGAAGAAATCAGGAGAACTATTCAAATATTATCTCGTAGAACAAAAAATAATCCTGTTCTCGTTTGAGATCCATGAGTTTGAAAAACTGCTATTATTGAATGAATCGCAAGAAAAATAGTAGAAAAAGAAGTTCCTGAAAATCTTATCTGAAAAAAAATTATAACTCTAGATATGTGAAGTCTTCTTGCCGGAGCAAAATATAGATGAGAATTTGAAGAAAGATTAAAAGCAGTTATAAAAGAAGTAGAAAAATCAAACGGAAATATTATACTTTTTATTGATGAAATCCATACTATTGTTTGAGCTGGAAACGGAGAATGACAAGCAGATGCTTGAAATTTATTAAAACCATCTTTAGCAAGATGATCACTTCATTTGATTTGAGCTACTACGATTAACGAATATAGAAAATATATAGAAAAAGATCCTGCATTAGAGAGGAGGTTTGCACAAGTACTCGTTGACGAACCAAATAAAGATGATACATTAGCTATTTTAAGATGAATCAAGAACACTTATGAAGCTCACCATGGTATAAAAATTACTGATTCTGCTTTAATTTCTGCCGTTGATTTAAGTATCAAATATATAACTGATAGAAAATTACCTGATAAAGCTATCGATTTGATTGATGAAGCTTTATCAAGTGTAAAACTCAAAACTATTTCAAAACCAGTTGAGCTTGATATATGAGAAAAAAAGATCAGAAATCTAGAAATAGAGCTCGAAGCGAAAAAAGTTGAATGAAACGATAAAGAAAGTTTCGAAAAACTTGCTCATGAAATAGCTTCAAAAAAAGAACAGTATAAAAGTCTAGAAAATTCTTGGAAAAAAGAAAAAGATTTCATAATTCAAACAAAAAAAATAAGAGAACAAATTGAAGATTTAAAAAATAAAGCTCATATTTTTGAAAGAGAAGCAAATTATTCAGAAGTTGCTAAAATAAATTACTCTGAAATTCCTACTTTAGAAAAAGAAATTTTAGTCATAGATAAAAAATTACAAGAAATCAAAGAATCTTGAAAATCTTATTTAAGAGATAAAGTAGAAACCGAAGATATAGCTGAAATTATTTCAAAATGGACTTGAGTTCCTATTTCAAAACTCATTCAAACAGAAAAAGATAAATTAATTTACTTAGAAAATTC
>JAVHSE010000031.1:0-16213 GCA_036172015.1 Patescibacteria group bacterium
AATAATTTAATGTTATTATATGTACTAGAAGAATACTGATTTACCATTGAAAATATTGAAGTAGTTGAGTGAGATAATATAGAAATTAATTCATAAATCAAAAATCTAGGTGAAACCTAGATTTTTTTCTTCCTTTTTTGATCATCTTCTTCATAAAATAATACCTTCATCAAAGCTATAAATATAATAATAAAATAAGAAACAAAGTATCGTTCTTGCAAATTTGGAAAAATTATAAATTTAAATATTAATGTGAAAAGTGCACTAAAAAGAAATCACAAATATATATTATTCAGTTTAATTTTATTTTTCGATGCTGCAAGAAGAGAAATCATTCATAAAATGATATAAAATGGAAAAAATGTAATTGGATTATTTCCTCTCAATCAAAGAAGTAAAGCTATTTTATCTTTTAATATTACCAGAAATTGCTTTGTAGTAACAATCATATCAAAACTACTTGGATACGGAATTGGATGTATAAAAGAATTATAATATAAAGTCCAATAGCCGAAATTATGAAAATAGACATTAATTCACTTATAAAATCAAAGTGCAAAAATACCTGATAAAAAAAATGTTTTATAATTTATTTTATAATATGAATAAGTAAAAAATTTAAGATAGAATAATAATACTCAAATAAAAATGATATTATCCGTTCTCACTCAAAGAGAAAAAATAAGGACAGCTATTCATCCAATTCATTGTTTTTTTAAGATCAAAAACAATCATAAAAGCAATAACATAGCTCCAAACATATCTGGAGTCGTACTTCTTGCTGCAATAATAATAGGAGAAGAAAAAGTAAGTATATACAAAGGAATAACAAATAGAGGTTGTTTCAGTAATTCTTTCCGAAATATAAAAAATAAAAGAACTGAAAATAAAATATACGAAACGATAGAAACTGTCAGAATAGCATGAATAATTGATACCCCTATTTTTGATACAACATAAATAGATTGAATATAAACAAATTTTATATTATAAAATGGCATAATATCATAAAAAGCAGATGGATTTTTAAAAACATCTTTTCTATATTGATTTGCATTTTTTATGATTTCATATCTTTCATGATCAAGATATTCTCTGAGCTCTTTATAGGTATCTTTATGAATTTCTTCTATATTTTTATTTTCAATATATTTTACATTTCCAATATATGATACAATATCCCAATCTACCCAAGGATTTCTAAAAATAAAAATTGAATTCAAAAGAAGAAGGAAAAAGTAAATAATAAATAATCTTATTCATTTTGCATTATTTTTACTCATACATTCATATTAATAATTATTTATATCCATCAAATATCTGATTGAATTTAATATATAAAAGTTCTCCTAGTGTTTTAATACTATCTTTTATTGGATGAAGTCTTGATCAATCAGCATTAAACCAAGAAACTGGAACCTCTTTAATACTATATCATCTTATTTTTGCTATAAATAAAATTTCCATGTCAAATCAAAATCTATGAATAGTTTGTGCTGGAAAAATATTCATAGCACAATTATGTTTAAATACTTTAAATCAACATTGTGTATCTTGAATTCATTTCATAAGAAGTAAACGAATTAATTTATTTCCAAGCCTCCCTACTATTCTCCTATACCAAGGTTGTTTTCTTCCAATTTCAGAATCTTTCATATACCTTGATCAAATAACGATATCATAAGTATCTAAGTATTTTTCAAGTTTTGGAAAATTATCAATAGGAGTAGAATTATCGGCATCAATAAATAAAATATATTCTCATAAAGCATGTGAAACTCAATTTTTTATAGAATACCCCTTCCCTATATTTGCTGGATTTTGAACTATTTTGATATTTTTATTAAATTTGTTTACTATTCAAATAGTATTATCTTTACTTCCATCATTCACCACAATAATCTCATACATATCTCATTTGGAAATAAAATAATCTTGTACTTTTTTTAAAGTTTCTGTAATTCTTTTTTCTTCATTATAAGCTGGAATAATAATAGAATATTTCAAAGTAAAATGAGTTTTTAAAGTTGAGTTTTCATGTATAAAAATATCTTTCTTTTTAAAAGTCCATACCTTATTTCAAAAATAATTCCAAAATAGAACTATACATGAAGTAATAGCTTTAGCAAATAAATAATAAATATTACATATATCAACTAATACATACATAAAAAATAAAGTGAGTGTAAGTCAAATAATGGAAACCATGAAAAATTTTGCAAATTGAGTTTTATATTTCTTACTTGTATCAGAAAAAGTCCATATTTTATTCAATACAAATCCATTGATAACTGCACATAAAAATGAAATAATAATGCTTGGATATAAATAAAATCAAAATACATCAACGAGTATATAGAGTGAAAATACATCAACGAGAGTAGATAAAACTCAAACAAATGAATATTTTATAAAAACAATATTTTTTGTGATTTTTTGAAAAAACATTTTCTCAATTAGAAATATAATAGATTTTTTATGTCGAGAATATATATTTTTTTCAGCAAAAGTCAAAATAAAATACTTGCGAAAAAGTTTATTACTGAGAATATGGTATTTGATACGGATTCCCTTTTCAATATATTTCTTTTTTATCTGGTGAAACAATAGCTGGGAGAATAATATCACATTTTCTTATGGTTGATAAAAATGAAATAGTATAATCACAAGGACAAGTATCACACATTACATTTCCAAAAATACTTGATCCATTACTTGGATATATACAACTTCAAAGTAATTCTGGATCTACTTTTTTTACTTCACACAATCAAGTAGAATTATTACACTCATATCAAGATTTACAAGTATTTACTTCCATATTAGGTGTACAAGGATTATCTATAATAGGACACCCCTCATTTTGAGGATCTCCTGGATTTAATATACATTTATCTTCACTATCTGGAACACCATCATCATCGGAATCAATTTTAGTAGGATCAATAATTCAAGGAGTTGTATCAATAGGATTAATATCTGTATTTACTTTTATCACTATTTTTGAACTAGCTATATTTCCATATTTGTCAGTAATAGTAACCATGACTTCATAATTTCATAGAACATCAAATATATGTGCTGGATCTTTAGTAGTTGCTGTTTTTCCATCTCAAAAATCCCATTTATATTTACAATTATCACAATTTTTTATAATACTATCAAAATCAACTTTCAATGGTCAATTTCACATAATTGGATCTGCTGTTATCACTACTCATAAATTATTGTCTCATGGTTTTATTTTGGTTTCATCTCAATAACTCACTTCACTATAGGATTGTATACTATTTCCACAATTATCATTTACTTTTAATGTAATTTTCCATATTCAAAAACTTTTTAATTTATAATTATCTTTATATTGCCCTTTCTCTTCATAGCTCTCTTTTGTTGTTGTATTATAAAATACCCATGTATAATCTTTTATTCATGTATCACATGTCGTTTTTATATCTCAACTAAAATCATATATTCCATCTTTATCTTTCAAATCAGACTTCTTACAATTTACACTTCCAGCAACACAAGTCTTATCTAATATATCTATCTTTCATGCTGTAGAATCTTTATTCTTTAAATCAGTGTTGATTTCTTGTATCTTTTTATTTATTTTATCTATAGGACTTTTATCATCTATCATTTTTTTTAATTCGTCTATTTTAGATACTATATCTGAATTATTTCCATTCGTATTTTTTTTAGTTACTTTTATCACTATTTTTGAACTAGCTATATTTCCATATTTGTCAGTAATAGTAACCATGACTTCATAATTTCATAGAACATCAAATATATGTGCTGGATCTTTAGTAGTTGCTGTTTTTCCATCTCAAAAATCCCATTTATATTTACAATTATCACAATTTTTTATAATACTATCAAAATCAACTTTCAATGGTCAATTTCACATAATTGGATCTGCTGTTATCACTACTCATAAATTATTGTCTCATGGTTTTATTTTGGTTTCATCTCAATAACTCACTTCACTATAGGATTGTATACTATTTCCACAATTATCATTTACTTTTAATGTAATTTTCCATATTCAAAAACTTTTTAATTTATAATTATCTTTATATTGCCCTTTCTCTTCATAGCTCTCTTTTGTTGTTGTATTATAAAATACCCATGTATAATCTTTTATTCATGTATCACATGTCGTTTTTATATCTCAACTAAAATCATATATTCCATCTTTATCTTTCAAATCAGACTTCTTACAATTTACACTTCCAGCAACACAAGTCTTATCTAATATATCTATCTTTCATGCTGTAGAATCTTTATTCTTTAAATCAGTGTTGATTTTATCTAATTGTTTTTTTAGATTGTTATAATTATCATTTACTTTTATAATCACATTCGCTGAAATTTTATTTCCATTTTCATCAGTAATAGTAACTATCGTTTCATATACTCAATTATACATAAAAATATTATTTGGATTTTTTAAATTTGACTTATTCCCATCTCAAAAGTTCCAATCATATTTACAATTATTACAGTTTTTGACAATAGTATCAAAATTAACTTTTAATGGACCATTTCAAAATATAGGATCTGCTATGATTACTATTCATAAATTATTATCTCATGGTTTTACTTTTGTTTTATCTCAATAACTGATTTCATTATAGAGTTGAAGAGTATTTCAACAATTATCATTTACTATCAATTTAACTTGCCATATTCCATAACTTTTGAACTGATAATTATCAAGATAGAGTCATGCTTTTGTATACATTTCTTTCGTATTTTTATTATAAAAAACCCATGTATAATCTTTTATTCCTTTTATACAAGTAGTTTTTACATCTGAACTAAAATCATAAATTCATTTTTGATCATCTAAATTTGATTTTTTACAGTTTCCATCACTTACCTTACAAGTTTTATCTAAAATATCTATTCTTCATCCAATCGCAAGATTGATCGTATCAACTGTATTATGAGTTAATGAACATGAATTCATTTTTGCAACTATATAAGACATTTTTAAAAATTCTTCTTTTGATATATATTTTTTAGGATTCAGATTTCCCTTACTATCAATAGAAACGAGAGCATATTTTTTTAAATTTCCATAAATATCATATTCAGAATATGATAATTCAAGAGCCTTTTTAAAATATCCATAAAAAGTATACACATTCCCATCTGTATTTTTTACTTTCACATCTTTTGATAAATCTGCTGTTATGGTACCAGCTGATATTTGGTTTATAATAATATTATTATCTTGAATAGTAAAAACTGATGAATTTCTCATAAGTACAGCTAATGCCTCTTCTAAAGTAATATTATTATTCGTACAAAAAGGTGAATATCAAGATTTGGTAGTTCCGTCTTCACAAATATAAGAATTTCCATATCATTTTACTACCTCTATTTCTTTTGCTTCGGCTATACAATAAAAATTTTTATTGTTTTGATCTAAATCAAAAAATATATTTTTTCCAGTATATTTCTGAATATATTCTAATGCTGTATTTGGTTTAATACATTTTTTACATCAAACCTCCATCACAACTCATACAAATTCATCTCTCGTAAGCAATTTATTTGGATTAAATTTATTATTTTCATCTGGTGAAATCATTCCATTATCATATAAAACTTGTAATTCATGCTTATAAGTATAATCACTTTTTATATCAAGAAAAATATCCTCTATTTTTTCATTTATAGCAAATAGTGGTGAATACAATATCAATAAATAGAATGTGAAAATGATTTTTAAAAAATGTATCATAATTTTTTATTACAAAATTAAACCAAAGCATACATAACTATTCCTGCAGCAACAGAAACATTTAATGAATTTTTTTTTCAAACCATTGGTATAATAACATGTTTATGAGAAAAATCCAAAACTTCTTTACTTACTCATAGAACTTCATTTCAAACAATGAAACAAACTTTTTCAAAATCAGTATGAATAAGGCTTTTATAATCAATTGCTTCTGGAGTGAGTTCTACAGCAAATATTCTATATCCATCTTGTTTTAAGATTGGTAAAATATCCATTATATTTTCATAATATTCCCAATCAATATAATTTTCTGCTCATAAAGCTGTTTTACTTATATCTGATCTTGGTGGAGTTGGAGTATGTCATGCAAGAATTATTTTATTAAATCAAGAGCCATCAGCATTTCTAAAAATAGCTCCAACATTTTGCATAGATCGAATATTTTCCAAAATAATTATTTTTTCCATTTTAATAGTATTTGATATTATAAGCCAAACGATATTCTGATTTTCCATTTTTATCATACCAATGAAAAAATTTACTTTTTGCTATATTTACATTACTATCAAATAATATACTTTCTAAATCATTGTCATTTAAAACATAAAAATTCAATCCGGCTATCATATATTTTTTTCCATTTTCATCATAAAAAACATAATTTTTCACCTCAGAAAAAGACACTTTTTCTTGTAATTTCGAAAGAGTTAATTCATCATCATATTGCAATCATAAATCAAGTCTATTTTTGATTTTCATCATCAAAGGATATGTTTTGTATTTTTCATAAATATTATACATATTTTTTAATACTATTTTTTTTCTTTCTGATAGATTTCATTTATATTTATTATCAATAACCAGTCCATCAAATCTATTTATATACATCAATTCATAAGGAATTTTATAATATAAATATTTATAATTACTCTTTTCATCATTTCAAATAGGATCATCAAAAGTTGGATCATAATAATAATTTCCTATACGAACCCATGCATGTCAAAAATTAGGAAAATCTGTAGTATCAAAAGCAAATCATCTTTTTATTTCAACATCATCAATTCCAGCAATTGATAACATATATGAAAATATTTTAGTATAGCCATCACATACTCAAGTTTTATTTTTATAAGTTAAAATTCAAGAAAATACTTGTTTATTTCCATCCGAATAATTTTTATAATAAGTAATATTATCAATAACCCGTTTATAAATAACTTGAATTTTGTCTTCATCAGTAGTTTTATTTTGAATCAAATTCAAAGTAACCTCTCTCATATCTGCTAAAATATAATCATAATTATCTTCAAAATTTCGATTATCATCTAAAATGTTATACAAAAACTCAGTTTTATTAGTTATATTTTTGACTATTTTTTCACTTCATAATCGAATTTTTTTAAAATCATTGGAAAAAACATAAGTTCCATCAATATTTTTTATTACTAATGTTTTTTCTAAACTTATTTTATTTCATGCTAAATCTGATAAATAGAGTCCATCTAATTTATCAAACACGACATAGTAATTATATTTATAGGTATAATATTCTCCATTAATAAGACTATATGAATCACTATAATCAACCTTATTATTAAATAAATCATAGAGCTCTTTATATGAATATTTTTTTTCTATCTTATAATCATTGGTAATAATAAATTTTCCTTTATATCTAATAATAATAGCATCATCTAATTTATTTTTTATAAAATATTGATAGTTGTCATTATCGACTTCAAAATATTTCTTAAATATAAATTTATATGTTCCATTATCTTGAAACTCAAGATTTTCATTGAGGATTAAAGTTTTATATCATATATTTTTTAAATCAGAAAGAAAAGAAGTGTTAAAAAAAATATTTTCTTCTTTATTTATTTTGATTTTATTCATTTTCAAATTCGTGATTTTTGCTTTATTTAAAGTCAATAAATCATATAAAATATTTTTTTTAGTTTCTGATTGAGAAGTAAGAATTATTTGATTGATTTTGAAATCAAATGATTCTAAAAAATGAATAAATAAAGTAGGATCTGAAAATTTTTTTTGTGATTGTAAATAAAATTTATTATACACAAGATTTAATTCTGTTGTATTGTATCAAAAAACAATATCATGAAATGATAGAAACAGAAATAGAATTAATCAAAGAGTTTTTTTTAGCATATTATTTTCAAATATTTAATATATAATCAAGCTGAGTATCAATTCAAGATTTAAATTTTTCGATATTTTGGTCGATTTTTATATCCGGAAAAATTCAAATAGTATCAATTCAAGTCGAAGTTTTTCCAGTATACCATTTCGCAATCGTATATTTAAAACTACTTCCATCTGAATATGTTTTTATAGTTTGTACTGATCATTTTCCATATGTTTTTTCTCAAATCAATGTAATTTTTGGAAAATAATCTTTCAGTGTTCAAATAAGTATCTCAGAAGCTGATGCTGTTCAAGAATTTGCTAAAATATATACTTCGTATTCATCTAAAGAAATCCCATCATAACCAAAAGAAGTATATGATATATCTCAAGATTTATATTTTACTCTCGCAACAGAAAGTCATTTTTCAATAAATAAACTCAAAATATTCACAGCTTGATCTAAATATCATCCTGGATTATTTCTCAAATCAATAATAATTTTTTTGATTTCTGTATGTTTTTTTAATTCTTGTATAGCTTCATTGGTTTGATTAAAAATCTTGTCTCAAAAGATATTCATTTGAATATAAAAAAATGAATTATTAAGTATTTTATATTCTACATCATTCATGATAATTTTTTCTCTTATCACTTCAAATTTCAATTTTTCTCCTCATCTTGATATTTCTAATATAACTTTTGTTCCAGCTGGTCATTTTATCATGGAAACTGCTTCTGTTAGAGTCATATTTTTTGTTATTTGAATATCATTTATTTTATATATAATATCACCTGATTTTATTCAAATTTTTTCTGAAGGACTTCATTTTAATGGAGCAATAATTTTTAATTCTCAAGGTATTTCCATATCAACATATGCTCATATTCCTTCAAATTCTCAAGATAAACTTTCTTGAAAATTTTTATTTTCAGTTGGTGGGAAATAGGTAGTAAATTTATCTTGTGATCATTTCGCTAATCATTCGATAACTGAATATATTAATTTATTTTTATCAATATTTATACTTTCGTAATGTTCAGTCAATAAAGTATTATAGACATCTTGAAATATTTTTATTTTTTCAGTATCTCAAAATATTTGTTCTAATGATTGACTTTTATTAATAACTAAAGTTTGCAGTATGGAATGTACTAAAATAAGGTCTCAATAAGTAGTATTTTTTGATTTTAAGAGTCATATATTTGATTCATTTACAAAATCATACCCAATTTGTTTTTCAATTATTGAAAAAAATACATACGAATTTAAACTTCATTTTAAATTAATTTTCAGTCTTTTATTTTCAATAAGATCATAATAAACAAATTTTTGAAGAGTTTCATAATTTATATTTTCTTTTTGTATATCAAGAAATTCAAGATGAATATATTTATAACTTTTCGGAGTACTCGTAAGAATATTTTTTCAAATATACTGAAAAATAACTTCTCTAGTTAATTCTTGTGTATTTTCGATAGCAAAAGAACTATTCCAAAAAGAAAAACAAAGACAAAGAAATATAAAAATTTTATGTACCATAGTCATATAATATTAATGAATAGTAGAATTTGTAGTAGTATCACCAATAGCTGGATTTCAAAAAATAAGGCTCAATCATCAAAAAGGATACAAAATTCATAAAATAATTAAAAAACACCCAATAAAAATAAGTACCAGATATGTCCCTCCATTTCACAGATATCTTTCAGCCCATACAAAATTTCCAGTCCAAGACTTTACCGTTCTTCTGTATTTTAATATCAAATAACCCATTCAAACTAAAAGAACAGCATAAAATAATTTCACTAAAAAATACATATGCCTTTATTTATCAAATAATCAAACTATTTCTTTTAAATAATTTTGAAAATCATGTTTTAATTCATTATTTTTCAAAGCATAATGAACCGTAGCTTTTAAAAATCATAATTTACTCCCGGTATCATACCTTGTTCATTTTATTTTTAAACCATAAATATCTTTTTCCCTCCTCATAAGTTCAAAAGCATCAGCAAGTCTTAATTCGCCATCTTTTCAGATAGGAGCTTTTTCTAAATATTCAAAAATATCTGGAGTGAGTACATATTTCCCAATAACTCAAAAACGAGATGTTGTTTCATTTGCTGTTGGCTTTTCTAAAAACTTTGAAATAGAAAAAGTATCTCATTCACTTTCTTTTACTTCAATAATACCATAACTACTTACTTCATTATCTCAAACTAAAATAGTTGATATAACTGGATTACTTTTTCTATAAAAAGTTTCTACTAATTGTTTTGCTGCTGAAACTTCATTATCAATAATATCATCTCAAAATAAAACTAAAAAAGGCTCATCTCATATAAGATTTTTTGTTCTAAGTATAGCTTCTCCATCTCATTTTGGATATGGTTGCCTGACATAAACAATATTAGCCAAAGTATTCAATCATTTTACGGTTTGTAAATAATCAAATTTTCAAGCTTTATTTAATCTTTCTTCCAGTTCAGGATTTGAATCAAAATGATCTTCAATAGCTCTTTTACTTCTTCATGTAACAATAATAATATCAGTACATCCAGCAGAAATAGCTTCTTCAACTAACATTTGCATGACTGGTTTATCAATTATAGGAAACATTTCTTTTGGTAATGCTTTGGTAGCAGGTAAAAATCTTGTACCAAATCCAGCTGCTGGAATCACACACTTGGTTATTTTTTTCATAAAAAAAGATATAAAATAAATTATATTTTAAGTGTAATTAATTTTTCGTTTTTATCAAATTTTATTTACAATAATAAGTGTTTAAAACAAAAGGACATTTGATATTTTTCTCTCATTTTTTAATTTGCTCACAGAGTCTTTGAATAATCTGTTCATATCAATCTTTTGATTCTGTTCTATATTGAAAAGTTTCAGTAATAAATGTATCATTCAAGTCATATCTTAATTTATAACTATATGATACACAATAAATATTTGTATTTAGATAAGAATCTCGTTTTTGAATTTGTATATTTTCATATCATTTTTTTGTTTTTTCCCAAAATTGAGCAAAACTTTTTAATTGCGATTTCGTTGATGATAAACAATTTTTTTTTGATAATAAAGAACAACTTTCTCTATACATTTTTACATTTCAAAATTCAAAATACGACTTTATTAATTCTTCTCCAAATAATTTCTGAGAAAATTCACTTCTATTATTAAAATATGAATGAAATGGTTTTATTACTTCTCATCATTTTTTTATATATTCAGAGAATCAAAAATCAAGAATATTTCATTTACTTTCGACTTCATTATTTTTAATTTGATTTAATTTTATATCACTTATTTTTTTATCATATTCATTCATCACTTTTTGTTCTTTCTTTTTTTCTTGTATTAATTCAGTTGTATTTATTTTATTGAGATCATATATATATTGATTTTTTACATATTTGTCATCAAATTCAAAATAAAATTTTAAGTACAAAATACAGCTGACTCATAAAAATAGAACACATAAGTATATAAATACTTTTTCCCAATTAAAATTTATAGATTGTTTTTCTTTTATTTTTTCATCATCTAATATACTTTTTAAGTAATGTGATAAAGTAATTATATTTTCTTTTCTATTATCACATTTTTTTAAAACAAGATAACAGGCTCATAATGTGAGTAAAACATCTCACTTTGGTCTTCCTCATGTGTTTTTTTCTATAATAAAAAAGAAATTTTTATTTATTTTTTCAATATCACCTAAATCGTTTTTTGCTCTATTTATAGCTCCATAAAATCTTTCCCATTTATCATATCAAAATATGTGCATAATTCCTCTTGCTGAATATACTTTTTCTCATCAAATATTTTGTAATTGAGATTCAAATTCACTTATGATATCCATATATATTAAAAACTAATAAAATAAATTATTAGTTTTTAATATAATGATTTTTTAATAAAATCAAATAAATATTCTAAATACAAATATCTATTATTTTTGCTTTTAATTGTTTTTTCCCCATCCATTCATCCTCCATAAAATCAAAAATTATATCTATTTTATTCAGTCATTTCATTTTCTCAAAATAATCTCAAAATCAAAATCATAGTATATGAATACCATATTTATTTTTTATAGTTATATGTTCAAGTGTCTTTCAAAGATATTCAACTTGTTGAATATCAAAATCTTTTAATAAAAAAACTGGCTTTAAATTTCACATTCCATAAGGTTTAAACTTTTTAATCTTCTCTAAAAAATGAAATCAAAAATTTTCTGGTACTATTATTTTATCAATGGTTATAATTTTTTGATGGTGGGAAAAATCCAAATTATTTAATTCTTGTGTAAATTTATTTTTAAATTCTTCAAATTTATCTTTTGATATACTAAACCCTGCTGCTTGTTTATGTCCTCAAAAATGCAAAAAATAATCTTTGTATTTTTCTAAATATTCTACAATAGAAAAATATTCAGGGCTTCTACAACTGGCTACTAATTTTTCTCATTCATCTTTTAAAACTATGGATGGTTTATGAAATTTTTCAGTTAATCTTCATGCCACTATTCAAATAATTCCATGTTCAATTTCTTTACTGTGATAAAATATAATATTATTGGTAGTATCAGTTTTTTCGAGTGCATCAATAGTATATATTTTTGTAAGCTCTTTTCTTTTATTATTAATATTTTCTATATCTGCAATAACATCATCTATCCCCTCTCCATTATTTAAAATTAAATTTACAGCTTTATAAGCACTATCAAGTCTTCCAGCTGCATTCAGACGAGGTCAAATTAAAAATCAAAAAATATCAGCATCCAAATCATCATTTATTTTTTCTTCTATTAATTTTTTTATTCACACAGAACGAGAATTTTTAATACGGCGAAGTCATTCTAAAACAATAATTCTATTTTCATCTATAAGAGGCATACAATCAGCAACTGTTCCAATAGCTGCTATATCAATTGTTTCTGTAAGATATTGAAATGATTGTTCTGGAGTAAATATTTTTTCACTCAGAGCCATCATTAATTTCAAAGCTACTCCAGCACCAGATAAAAATTTAAAAGGATATTCACAATCAAGTCTTTTTGGATTTATCAGTGCAATTGCTTCTTTTGGAATAACTTCAGGAACAGCATGATGATCGGTAATAATAATATCTATTCATAGACTTTTTGCATATTTTACTACTTCAATATCACGAGTTCCACAATCAACGGTAATAACGAGCGAAACTCCTATTTTTGAGAGTTCATCCATAAAATAATTTTTCATACCATACCCATCAGTGATTCGATTTGGTAATCGATAACTCGCTGGTAATCAAATTTTTTTGAAAAAATGCATGAGTATTGAAGTTGAAGTTACTCCATCGACATCATAATCACCAAAAATAATCACTCTTTCATTATTTTGTTTCGCTTGTAAAATTCTCTTCACAGCTTTATCCATATCTTTGAGTAAATATGGATCATAGAGATCTTTTAGAGATTTATCGAGTTCATTATTTTGAAATCTTCCTGAAAGTATCTCTTCAATATCTTGTGACATGGTATTGAGATCATATTGTATGATATTTCATTTTATACTTATCTTTTCTTGTATCATCTTTTGTATTCAAATAATAATAATAATAATAATAATAATAATAATTTGATTATACAATATCTCAATAAATTGCAATAAAAAAAGAGGTGCAAAAATGCAACCTCAGATTTCTTACCCCCCTCAAAACTTTATTTTTATAAAGTCCTTGAGAGTTTTTGCCACTTCCCTCCCATGAAAGTAGACTCGATCATTTGAATCACCTAAATAATAATTGGAATCTCGACCGTTCACATAAACAGTCCGATCAGCACCTCCTTGGGAGGAAGGAACACGAACTCGTACTTTTCCACTATCGCTGGTTTCAAAGTAGTCATCAATATAAGCCATGATTTTCTCCTTTTTCAATGAATCTCGGCACTATATAATACTATAAAAATACAAAAAATACAAAAAATTTTGTATTTTTTGTATTTTTATTATAATCATTTCACTTTTTAGCCCTCATAGCTCAGTTGGAAGAGCGCTAGGCCGCGAACCTAGGTCCGTCGTGGGTTCGAACCCTGCTGAGGGCACCAAATATGAAAAAGTATGTTTTGAAGAGCTTTATATGGCGAATTATCAGCTATATAGAGCTCTTTTTTTGAGTTCGCTATGAAACGAATTTTTTAAAAAATTATTTCACACTTACTTGTCCATTCATAAGCATAGGTAAAAGCCAATCTCTCAGTTCAGCAAGTTTTTGATTTTCTAAAATATTTTTAGAGATAATTTCTTTAAAATACAAAATTTCATTATATTTTTTAACAACCGTTTCATTATAAGCTACTTTATATTCAAGCAAATCATCAACTCAAATAACTGGCATTTTAGTTCATTTTGAATTAACAACTGCAAAATTAAATATACTATCTGAAATCATAGTTATCAATGCAAAATTATAATCACATTCATTTTTTACTTTAAACGAATGTACTGTTCATGTTACTAATCAATTAAAAGGAGAAAATCAAGCTTTTAATAAATATGGTCTTATTCATCAAAATAAGATATCATATTTATTAAGTTTAAATAAATTTGTACCAAATTTATCACTACTACTTTTATCATTTAAACACATAGTTCAACTTGGCATTACAGATAAATCGATTGTATCAATATCATGTTTTTCTCAATTTAAAGTAAACTTTTGATTATTTTTCTTTAATAATTCTTTCAATTTTTTCACTCCCCACCCTTCAGGAATTTCTCTTTTTAACTCTTCACTCCAAACCATTTTTCAACCACTACTTTTATAAGGTTTTCAATTTTCATCTGGAAAATCAAACTGAACAAACCAATAATCATAAAGAGTTTTAGACATTTTTTCAAGCTCTGAATTTATTTTATTGTTGAGTTCTATTTTTGAGTCAAGATTTTTTAATATTGTAACTATACTTTTTTGTTTAATTAATTCATGATTAATCTTAACATTAAAGTTTCTTATATCTACTAATAATAAATTTTTTTGAGCAGATCATACAGCGGATTGTATTAATCAATTAGTATAAAATTTTATTAAATAATAAAAATATATATCATTTATTAACTCTATATTTGGCTTAAATAATGCAATACTTTTTTGAAATGTTGTGTTTAAAAGCTTAACATTATTACCATCTACATATAACATTTTTCATATTGTATCACCACTATTTGCAAAAAGAATATCTCATTCTTCTAATTTAGTTCTTTTGTGAGAATTTAAATAATCTTTATATGTAATTTGACGAGCATTATTATAATTTATTTTATAACCATCTAAATCTTTTACACTAATAAAATAATAACCTGAATTTAATTCATTTTCGCAATCACCATGTACTCAATCTGTAATATTTTTAGTTATTTCAAATAATTTACTCATATTTCAAACCTTTTTAATTACTAAAAACTAATCTTTTTTCAAAAACTTTTTACTTTCTTGTTTAATCCTCTTTTTAGACTCTTTTATATTTTCAGAAGTTGACAATTTCTCTGGCATCGTTCATCAAAGCTCTTGTATCGTTTGTCTTATTTTTTTCATACATCATAATGAGTTGTATTCTCTTTATTTTCTCAAATAATATTTTCTCTTTTGAGCTTGGCTTCTGTTTGAGTGGCACGAAATAAATTTGCTGCAAGTTCTTCACTATTCATATGATCAAGTATTGCTTCTTTTGGTTGTAATTTTTTATTTGCATGAATATCTTTTTGCCTCATTCATCCATATAATCACATATATCAAAAATCTTGAAATTTTGCATAATTCATAACTCCAGCTTCTTTTGCTGCTTTGGCTAGATTTTTATTGTGTTCTTTCATTTCTTCCCTTAGAAAAACTCTTTTTGTATCTTCTATTAAAAGTTCGTTTATTTCTTGTTTTCTTGTTTGAATAGCAAAATAAGTTTGAGCTTTTGCTATTTCTTCTTTTCTTGGATCTCCATTTTGTGCTATGAGATAACAAGCATATCTTGAAAGATGATAATCATTTATAATTTGTCCGTCAATTTCTCCGTATTGATTGCGAGATTTTTGGGGTTCGCTCACATCGGCGAAATGCAAACTTATATCTTGATTGCTATTTTCACAAGCCTTTTTTGCTCTTTCTATTGCAGGTAAAAATTTTCAATATTCACTATATCATAGAAACTTGTATAAATCACGAGCAGACCAAAACTCTTGTCCGTGTTCATTTAGTTTTTTTATGTTTTCAAAAATGTTATTTGTCATAATATTTAGATTATATTATAAATTTTA
>JAVHSE010000032.1:0-3570 GCA_036172015.1 Patescibacteria group bacterium
AGTAAATTATTAAAGAAACTTGACAGAATAAAATTAATATTTATATTATTTTTATCTTATTTGTAATTATTTTATACATATGACTTTACATCAAAGCTGAGAAAATTCAGAGGATACAGGATCATTTGAAACAGTTGATATTATTATGAAAAGTATTATTCATCAATATTATACTGATATAGATGACAATGAAATAGAAAATGGAAAAATACTAAATGGAATGATAGTTTTTCATTATCAATGAAATGTACTTTCTTGTCCATGTGAATATATTTCTACAGTTCAACAACAATTAGAGAGAGTAAAAACATATGAATATATGCTTGATGCTATACAAAATTGAACTCAATGATCTGTTTCGTGACTTATACAATAAAAAAATCCTTACTAGGATTTTTTTATTCATCTGAGTAAAATATAAAATATACTTCAAAATAATACTCAAAATAGATGTCATACCATACTAATACTTGGACTGAATCATATAAGTATATTTATTATAATTGCTGTTATTCATCATTTATATTCGTCATTTCTTATTTCATAGAGTTTTAAAGTATAAAATGATAATAAAGCCATTCCAAATCAACTAATTCAAATTGTATTTCCACTTGAAAACATAAATATAAAGAGTGCATTAAATAAAGTAGTAAGAATAAAGAAGACTACAAATAATTTATTTCCTATGAGTTCTTCTACTTTATTTCAAAATATATATAAAAATAAACTATTAAAAACCAAATGCATTATATTTCAGTGAATAAAACTATAAAAGCATATTTGAATAAAAAACTTTATATATTCATTTTGACTGAAAAAAGAATGATTCATTCAGAAATTTAGTATTTCATTATTTTGAAATGAAACGAAGGTAAATATTATTGATATAATAATTAAACTATTACTGATACTTCACTTCATTTTTTTTGAGAATAAAGATTAAAATAATTCAAAGTATAAACATAGGAAAGCTAAGTACTATTCCCATAGTTAAAAATCAAAATATATATCAAATTTGTGGATCAGGAGTTCTAAAAAATATTTCTACAAATATTCTAAATATACTATAACATAGCAAAAAACAAGCTGAAGTCTTTCCATAAAAATTTTTATATTTATTAATGAAATATAAAATAATAAACATAACTCATCATTCTAAAAATGACTCTAATAATGGTGAAGGGAAGTAATATATTCACAATTTTTCAACAGCAAGCCATCAGTGATAAGGAGAATATCATAAAAGTTCTTTATTGAGATAGTTTCATATTCTTCCAGCTCAAATTCATAAAGAAACAATCACAGCGAGCTCATCAATAATTTTCCAAAAATTCAAATGATATTTTTTTGCAAAAAGTATAACAGCTCAAACCACTCATAAAAATCATCCATGAAAACTCATTCATCATTCCCAAACTTTAAAAATATTTCATGGATTTTGCCAATAAAATTCTCAATCATACAATAATACATATCAAAGTCTGCCTCATAAAATAACTCATAAAAAAACATAAAAAAATAAACTCTCCAGTTCATTTTTTGACATGATATTTTTGTATAATATATAATAATATCAAGCTAAAAAAGCAAAAGCATACATCAGTCAATAATAACTTGGAGCAAGAGTGAATCAAAAAAAATGTATTTCAAATAGAGTCATATTTTTATGGGTTTAAAAATCGCTTAAGATATCAGTTTCTATTTCATAGATTATATAATTTTCTTCTTTAAAATCTTCTTCAAGTTTTTTTGATAAAATTTCATAGAATTCTTTTCATGAAGTGAGAGTTGATGAAATATTTGGAAGAATAACCGAAAGTTTATTATAATCTTTTTTGATCACTAAAACTCATGATTTCATTGGATTTAATTCAGATATTTTTTTGTTGTTTAATAACAATCTATTTTTAATTATATCAATTCTTATTTTTATTTTTTCTCTATCCGTCAACTCTAAATCAGGAAATCTTTGATCTCATAGAGCATATATAGTATTTTTTATGAGTTCATTTACGAGATCATTTTCAATTTCAACAATATTTCCACTATTTCAAACAATATTCCCATTTTTATAAATAGTAACAAAAATATTTCCTTTTTTTTCAAGAAGTGAATTATCTTTTATGATCAGTTCATTTTTTGTTGGTATTTTTCTATGTTCTAAAAAATATTTAATTACTTGCGAAACTATATCTAGCATATAAAAAATGATTTAAAAATTAAAATTAATTATAAGTATTATTTTCATTCATCGCTTGATTATATTCATCCATTTCCTCTTGTTCAATTTGTGAAAAAATATCTCATAATTGATCTTTTCAACTCATAAGATAATATTGATAATATATTCATTCAAATATTCATTTAAAAAATACCATAAGTCAGTTTATAAGAGGCAATATGAAAAGAAGTGATAAGAGTTTAGCATACCCCGTAGCAAACATAGAAAAAATGAAAAAAATAATAATTCCAGTTAAAAATAATCAAATAAAACTCCCATAAAATCATAAAAGTATATATCTGTAATTATTCATAATCTCTAAAAGTATATTGATTCAGAATGATAAGAAGAGTACATGGATTAAAAATACAGTCATAATATTATCATAACTTTCAATTCCACTATAAATATACACTGGAGAAATAATTAAATATATTAATATACAAAATAAAGAAATATGTCATAAAAAAATAATATTTTTTTTATATTTATTTGGATCAGTAATATGTAAAAAATAATAAGTAGTAACACTGACTATAAAAGTCACAATAAAAGTAATAAATGATAAAATAATAGGAAATATCGGATTATTTCATCAAATCGTAATTTTTATATCTTTAAAATTTCATGGAAGATCAATCATTCCAGATAATCAAAAAATAACAAGAAGTAATAGAACACTTCCAATAACTCAAGAAATAAAAGCTCCTGCTGTATTAATTCAAATATCCACTAATTTTACTTTTCTTGGTCAAAATATTTCTTCATTACCCATAATTTTTTTTCTTAAAAAATAGAATATGCAATATATATAAAATAACTCACACCGTTATAAATATATCTGCTCCATTAAATATAGCAAAATATTTTATTCCTATAAAATCAATAACTTTACTATTAAAAATTCTTTCATATCCATTTCCCAAAGCTCCACCTAAAATAAGCACAAAAGCCGTATCTAAAATCTTATTTTTTTTCTTTTTTTCTTCTGTCAAATAATACCAAAATATTATTCAAATTATTATGATAGTCAATATTTTTAGAAATATTCAAGTGATAGGAAAAGAAAAAGCTATTCCTATATTTTCGACATATTTCAGATACAAAAAATCACCTATGAGATTTGTTTGTTCTCATAGGTTCATTTTTGCAAGATACTTGGTAATTAAGTCTATACAGACTAAAAAAAATATTCAAATATAAAACATAGTTTATTATCTCATGAGTTCACTTCCAGCAATAAGTTTTGCTTCTTTATTCATAGCTCTTCCTTCTAAATCTTCATTCAAATACACCAGTTTAGTTTTATCAGAAGTTCCGATATTTCAAAGGGTTTCAATTCTGGAAGA
>JAVHSE010000033.1:0-3493 GCA_036172015.1 Patescibacteria group bacterium
TTTTATACCGTTATAAACGGTGCAAAAATAAGTCTATTTTTTTTATTATTTACAAAATCTTGATTCAAATAATCGAGATTTAACTCGCTTCTATAGGCTGCATTTCCTCTTTGAATGAGATTATATCAAACTGTTTTTATTTTATAACTCACATCATACCTATTACAAGTTCTGGGACATATATCATCAATTGCATAGTATCATCTGGCTGGATTTTCTATTGAACTCGTATCACACAGTCTTCCAGTAAATACTAAAGCCCATGGATAATACAAATCAATTCAAATAGTATTATTTCCATCAAATAAGTCTTCTCTTTTTTCCATATAATCAATGGTTACTCGTGATACTTTATGTTTTTCTAAAAATTTTTGATATATCTCAAGATTCACTTCGCTTGAAGCATAAAATTTAAGTTGCCATTTGATAATATCAGCTCTCATTTTTTCTATTTCTTGAGTAGATTTATTTTTAATTCATTCTCATGCTGGATGCACTTCATAACCATAAGTATCAATAAGAGGAGTTTTGAGTAATTTATGAATGACTCTTCCAAAAATAGGTTTCAATTTCGTATATTTGGTATGTATAAGTCTTAAAACTCAGAAATCATTTACAACGATTTCAATGGGATTTTTTATACCAAGATTATTGAGATAATCGAGAGTTTCTTCTAATTTTTCGAGCATACGGTTTCCAACATACGGAGTAACAAGTGTAAAAGTTCTTAATGTATGAGGTGGATATTTTTTATCAAATTCTTTGAATAAATCAATGGCTTCTATAATTTCATTTTTATATGGAACTAAATATTCACAATTATCACTTCCATAATAAATTCCATCTATTTTATTAAAAACATCTGGTCAAAATCTCTTTTTTAACTCACGAATAGCCATAAAATTTACTTCATATTGAGGTGAAATCGTTTCAGCCATTTCTCATGGAAAATTGGAAAGAAAAAATTGAGCTATTTCCCTATCTGTTTTTCCAGTAGAGAGTAAAAATCATTCATTTAAGAGTTTAAAATACTCTAAATTTGTTCCAATATGTATATGTAAATTCATAGTTTTTATAATTAATGTTGTAATTCTGGATTTCCAAGAATATCTTGAATCCAATTGTTAATTTTCTTTTTAAAATCTCAAAATTGATCTTTTTTCCTCACAAAAAATACTGATTCCAATTTCGAATTACCTTCAATAAAGCGAGGAAGAATAAATAATTCTGCCGATTTAATTTGAGATTTTTTTTCTTTGAGTGAATCCTCAATAAATCATTGTTGTGCTCTTTTTACTACTTCAAAATATTTTGAAAGTCTTTGAGCAAAATCTTGTTCAGCATTTCATTGTAAAAGAAGTGAATAATGATTGAGATTTTTCATTTTGGTTGCATCTGAAAGTTTTTCTCAAAATATATTTTCAACATACTCCAAAAAACTTTCAACTCATTGAAGTAATTCTTCTTTGATTTCTTGTTGATGATCTTTTTTTTCATTATTTCAATTCATATAAACAGAGAGAGTGATAAAATTAAATTATTCTTTTCAAATATTTATAAGTGGAATAGCTCAGTTCGCTCATCACATATAATAATTTGGATACATTCCATTCCATTTATCAACTGCTTTGAGAGTATTTTCTAGTTTTTTATACTCCAAAACATCTTTAGAAAGTCATTGACTAATCAGTATATTGTATTCTTTTACTGCTTCTCATTCTAAAATTTTCGCCTTTTTTTCTCATTCAGCTATCGTAATTTTTGATTGAGAATCAGCTTCTGCTTGTTTTACTTTTTGTTGTGCTTGAATAGCGACTCTTTCTAGTTCATATTTTTCTTTTTCTTTTTTCTGTTCGGTAATTTGTTTTTCTTCAATACTTTTTTTAAATTCAGGATTAAAATCAAAATTTGCTAAACTGACTCCTTCGAGTTTGATTCCATCTTTATCAAGTATTTTTGATAATTCTCATTCGACATCATTTTTTATTTTTTCTCTATTGGTAAGTATTTCTGCAACTTTAAATTTTGCTGTATGAGTTTTTACACTATTGATAATAGCTGGAATAATTTTTTTTGATTCATAATCAAGTCCGACATCTTGATAAATTTTTGCAGCTTTTGTTTTTTCTAAACTATAGGTAACAATGACATCAACATATACATCTTGTAAATCACTCGAAGCACTATCAAGTCTTCCTCTGATATTTCAAATATCAGGATATTTTGAAGCATCATTGGTAAAAACTAGTTTTTGAGTTCTGACATCCATTTGAACAATAGACTCAACGAGCGGGATTCTCAAATGAATTCATTCTCATAATACAATTGTTTTTACTCATCAAAATTTTGAAAAGACAATTCATCTTTGTCCAGCATTGATAACAACTAACGGATTTAAAGTCACAAATAAAAATACAGCGACAAAAAATCAAAGAACATATTTTATAATTTTAAAATTGAATTGCATAATAAAAATATTAATAAATAAAAATTATTTGACTCCAGTCGTTCCAAATCCACCTCGATCCGTCTTTCACATCTGAGAAACAACTTCAAATTCTGCTTTCAAAATTGGCATTAAAACTCATTGACCGATACGAGTTCCAGCTTCAATTTTTTGAATATCTTTGGATATATTCATATAAGCAAATTTGATAGTATCATTTTCTCCACAATAATCACTATCTATAATTCCCACTGAATTCACTTGAATAAGTCCATGTTTTTTATAAGTAGAACTTCTTGGACAGATTTGTAAAACATATCACTCTGGTACTTCTACTACCGTTCATGTTTCGACAAGTTTAAATTCTCCCGGATGAAATTCAATATCTTCAATACATTTAAAATCAAATCAACAAGCTCAAAGAGTTTCATACAATAATGGTTTTCCATCTGATGTTTTAATTCTTACTTTCATATATTTTGTATTTAAAAAATAACTATTTTGATAATACTTATTTTTTGTTTTATTTCAAAAGATTTTTAGACTCATTTCTATTTTTCACTTTCTACAATAGAATATTTCAGCTTATTTTTTTCATCTTTGATTTTCTTCCAATATATCGGTGTATAAACATTTTCTCATTCTTCTCAATAATTCAAAATAAGTATCTTTTTATTTTGGAGAGTTTGAAGGGTATTTTTGTCTTGTAGATAAAAATTATGAAACAAACTTCATCAATTATAGGCTGAATTTTTTCTCGTTTTTGTATCATCTACATACATAGTATTTATAACTTTGATATTTTGTTTTTCTTGTAAATATTTTATAACTACGGTTGTCATAATACTTTTATTTATAATCATTTCTGGTTTTTCTTTTTGAATCATTTGCATAATTTTTTTGTCCATATTTTTATAATCTCCATACGGATCTCAATAATTTATTCCTATTTGATGATAGCAAGTAATGCTTGAAATAAAAAACAAAACTATCACAAATTTTTTACTCAATGAAAAACAAAAAGTTATATAAAAGAAAAATAAAAAC
>JAVHSE010000034.1:0-14394 GCA_036172015.1 Patescibacteria group bacterium
TAAATACAACATGCCAGTAGTCAGTGTAGAAATTTCAGATAAATTAGCTAAAAATTTAAAACCTTTTACTATTATTCAGTTTGAAACTTTAGTTTGAGATTATTTTAATGATGAAGAAAATATTGAATTTGATTTTAAAAAAGAAAATATAAATCAAGATGAATTTTTATCATATTTAAAATCAAAAGTATTAGCTTAATCACTCTTGAAAATTTGTCTTTGACTTTTAGACCATTATACTCAATAACATATCTAAAAACTCCTACATAAACAAGCTAAAATTATAAACACTTCTAACTTTAAAATTTTTTCAATCATCTCCTGAGTTCAATAATTTCATCTCTAAGATCAGCAGCTTTTTCATATTCCATATTTGCTGAAGCTACTCACATTTCAAATTCAAGTTTTTTGAGTTCTTTTTCTAAATCTTTTTCGCTAATGAGTGCATAATCTTTATTTTTTGTTTTAATTCAAATTTCTTTTATTTCACTAAAAATAGTCGTCGCAGTTATTCCATTTTTTTCATTGTATTCTCTTTGAAGTTTTCTTCTATAATTGGTAAGATTGATAGCTGTTTTCATAGCATTCGAAATAAATATTCAATCTTCACAAATAAATTTTCATTTATTAAAACGAAATAAATCTACTTTATTTCAAAGTTCATCAAGTAAATAATCATCCACATAAAATATTTCTCATTTTTTAGAAATAAGAGTTTTCATTCCATTACTAAAATCAAGTGTGAGATCTTTTAGTTCTTCTCAATACATATATACCTTTCATTTAGAATTTCTCGCTGCTCTTCCAATTATTTGAATAAGAGCACTGGAACTTCTTAAAAATCATTGTTTATCAGCATCTAAAATAGCAATTTTCGTTACTTCTGGTAAATCAAGTCATTCTCTGAGTAAATTTACTCATACTATTACATCTATTTTTCCAGTTCTTAAATCTTTGAGGATATCTATTCTATCAAGAGTTTCAATTTCTGAGTGTAAATATCTTACTTTTATCCCATTTTCAAGCAAATAATCCGTAAGTTCTTCACTCGATCTTTTAGTCAAAGTCGTAATAAGCATTTTTTCTCATAAATCTACTATTTCCCTAATATTTTTCATTACATCATCAACCATAAAATTCATAGATCTCAATTCAATAATTGGATCTAAAAGTCATGTTGGTCTTATAACCAGTGGAACAATTCTATTTTCATCATCATCAAACCAACCACCATCAACTATTGGATTAAAATTGAAAAACTTATCTGGATGAAGAGAGCTATGAGTAATATCAAATTCACCAGGAGTTGCTGATACGGAAACTATTTGAGTCATTTTTGCTGCAAATTCTTCAAATTTTAAAGGTCTATTATCGAGTGCTGAAGGGAGTCTAAATCAAGCTCAAACAAGATTTTCTTTTCTCGCTCTATCTCATGCATACATTCCACCTATTTGACTTATAGTCATATGTGACTCATCAACAAAACATAAAAAGTCATCTCCAAAATAATCTATTAAAGTCGCTGGTGGAGCTCATTTTTCTCTTCCATCAAGATAACTGGAATAATTTTCTATTCCATTCACATATCAAACTTCTTGCATCATCTCAATATCATATTCCACTTTTGTTTTGAGTCTTTCATATTTTACTACTTCTCATGTTTGTTGAAAAAACTCTAATCTCTCAGCAAGTTCTTCTTTGATGGCTGGAATAATAGCATTAATAGTATCTTTGGTAGTTACAGTATGTTTTGCTGGAAATATATCAATAATATCAAGTACTTCATAAATTTCACCAGTGAGATAATTTCTTCTCGTGATTCTTGCTATTTCATTTCCCCAAAATTCTAAACTATATACGGTTTCAAAACTAGAAGGAAATATTTCAAGTAAATCTCACATCACCTGAAAAGTGCCAGGTTTAAAATCACTTCCAGCTCTTTTATATTGTAATAATAAAAGTTTTTTAATGAGTTCATCAAAATGATATTCTTCTCAAACTTTTATTTGAAAAATACTCTCCTCATATGCTTTTATATCTCATACTCAATAAATACAAGAAACTGATGCAACAATAATGACATCTTTTCTAGAAATAAGATCTTGAGTTGCTGCATGACGAAGTCTATCAATTTCTTCATTTACCGTTGCTTCTTTTTCTATATAAGTATCAGTCTTCCCTACATAGGCTTCCGGTTGATAATAATCATAATATGAAACAAAATAATGAACAGCATTATCAGGAAAAAAATCCTTAAATTCTAAAGCAAGTTGTGCAGCAAGAGTTTTATTGTGAGCAATAATTAAAGTTGGTTTTTGAATTTTTTCTATAATATTTGCCATTACAAAGGTTTTCCCACTTCCAGTAACTCACCAGAGTGTTTGAAACTTATTTCATTTTTCTAAATATTTTAAAATGCTTTCAATTGCTTTTGGCTGATCTCAGGTAGGTTTATATTTTGACTGTAAAGTAAACATTTATTTTTATTTTAGGATATAACTTGTCTATTATACAAATAAAAAAAACAGAATCAAATTTGAATGAAATTTTAAAAATAAAAGATATGCGATTTTTTAACATAAATTTAACAAAATATTTTTTATACAAAATATTGTATAAAAAATATATACAATATTTCTCTTTTATATATCGAAATGATATTATTTTATATAAAAAAATGAAATATTATGAAAATAATCCTTTCAATAATAATATAAGTATATATATAAATTATGTTTTAAATATGCTATTTAAATAAATAAATTTGATTTTTAAAAACAAATAAATATATTGTCAACATAAGTAATTAGAGAAAAACTTAACTATAGTATATAATAATATTGTTAAGTTGCTAAAACAACTTGTTCATTAACAGAATCTTTCTTCTCTAGAATGGGACTCATAAATAATCCTATGAAATTCCCTCACAAAAAAAATTACAAAAATAAAAACAAAAACGGAAATATACTAACCTCTTTTGATTTGATTTTAATACAATGAAATTAAATCAAAAGAGGTTAGAATCAAAAACCTAAAAATAAAGTCTTACTATAAAAAGACTAAAAATAAAAATAAAATTGCATGGTGAATAGCAATTAAATAATCACCCAAGAGAGGTTAGAATTCTTTTTTAGATTCAGTTCCGAATATATTCGTTGTAGCTGAATGTAAAAAATGAAAGCATGGATTAGCTTTCAAAATATAGATCTTTTCCCTTTTGGCAACAAAAAATTTTTTATAGCCAAGAGCTTCGTGAAAAAATCTTACACTTTTAAAAAGAGCACTACCAAGTGACTCTTTTTTATTTTGCTCTATTTTTCATTATAAAAAAAGATGAATTTTATTCATCTTTTTTACTTGAAAGTATACTATTTACTATATCAATAATTTCTTTTGGTGTACAATTTGCTTTCACTATGTAATCATCAGCTCATAACATATATCATTTATCTATATCAGATTTACTGCTAATATTTGAAAACATAATAATTTTTGGATGTAGAGTAGTAGTTAAATTTTTAATAGTTTTTAAGACTTCAAATCCATCCATTTGTGGCATCATTACATCAAGAAGTATACAATCTGGACGAAATTGAGTGACTTGACTCAATGCATCAAGTCCATTGACACATACCAAAACTTCAAATCATTCTTTTTTAAATTTTAATTCATACATTTCATACATACTACGATCATCATCAACAATCATAATCTTTTTCATTTGATTTTTCATAATAAAATAAAGTTATTATATAAATTAAGCACTATAGGGTAAGATAATAGTAAAAGTAGTTCCAACTCAAATGGTTGATTGAACCTCTATATCTCCATCAAAATATTTCAAAATATCTTTTACAATAGAAAGTCCAAGTCATGTTCCACTTATATCTCTGGTAAGAGAATTCTTTACTTGGTAAAATTTTTTAAAAATTTTTTTCAAATCTTCTGGAGTAATTCAAATTCCAGTATCTTGAATAGAAATATAAATTTTGTTACGAGAAATCAGAGAGGTAATACTTATTTGACCATTTTCTGGAGTAAATTTTATCGCATTTGACAAAATATTGAGTATCACTTGTCTAAATTTCATTTTATCTCAAATAAAAAATAAGTCAATATCTTGTATATTATTGATAAGTTTGATATGTTTTTTTCTATACATTGGAGACAATTCTTTGACTACTTCAAACACATTTGCATATATATCAATCTTTTCACTAAAAAATGCCATTTTTCCAGATTCCATTTTTGATATATCAAGCATATCATTGATAAGATTAATTAAATTTTGCACATTATTATATATTTTTGATAAATACATATTTGCCTCAGCATCAATAGACCCAATATCACCATCTAATATCATAGATACATATCATTTGATAGCAGTCATAGGAGTTCTGAGTTCATGACTGGTAATATTTATAAAATCATCTTTTTTTTGATCAAGTTCTCTTAATACACGAAATGATTTTTTTAATTGATTTTTTGCAATTTCTAAATCAGTAATATCATTTTGTATCAAATAAAACTGTTTCAAATTATTATCATAATCAAAAATCGGCATTATCATCGTTGAAGTCCAAAATATATTTCCAATTTTTCATTTATTTTTTATGATTCCTCTCCAGTTTTTTTTATCTTGAATCGTTTTTATAATATCACAAATATCTTTTTCCTTAATATGAACAATTCACAAAACTTCTTGATATACTTTATCCACTGGTTCTAAAATGCTTTTTGTAATAAAATCAATGTACACTTTCCCAATCAATTCTTCTACTTTATAATTTGAAATACTACAAAATTTCTCATTCACATGGTCAATAACTCAATTTTTATCTAAAATAACAACCAGATTTGCTTGATCAAGAATAGATTTATAATCATTATTTAATTTTATTGAATTTTTTAGTTTAGTAATATCACTTCGAATAGAAATATACTCAATAATATTTCTCGATGGATCTAAAACAGGTGATACACTTGTTTGTAACCAATAATAACTTCCATCTTTTTTTTTATTTTTTATAATTCATTGCCAAGTTTGCTTTTTATTTTTAATAGTATCCCACATTTCTTGAAATGTACTATCTGGCATATCTGGATGTCTAATAATAGTATGAGATTTTCCGATCAACTCTTCTCTTGTATATCATGATATCTGACAAAAATTATCATTAGCATAGGTAATAATACCATGAATATCTGTTTTAGAAATAATATTTGTGTGATTAATGATGTCTTTAAATTCATGTAAATATTGTATATCAATCATGTAGAGTTCATAAAGAAATAATACTTCTCTATAATACTCTATTATAAAAAATAAGTCAAAAAAAACCTATCATAAATGATAAGTTTTTTTTGAAAAATTAAATATATACTAATAAGCTAAAGTTGTAGTAGATTTATCAATTACAGCTGATGTTTGAGTAGGAGTTGTTGTATTGTTATAATCTCATATAAGTCATAAAGTTTCATCTCATGATCATAATCTTATATTACAATCAGCAGTAGTATTTATACTTCAGCTTAAAGTAACTGTTTTTAAATCTGATGATATAGATTGAATTGTAGAACCAGCAGTAACAGTACATACTGTACCACCAGATCCCGCAACTACTGTATCTCAAACTAATAATTTAACATAATCATTTGTATTTTTCATATCAAACATAGTGTTATTTCTTGAAGAAGCTGTAATAAGAATATTTTCTTGTTTTCTACCTGCATAATTTCATTTTACTACTGACATTGGAGTTTCTCAATTTTCTACGACTGCGGCAAATTGATATGCTCAATTTTTAAATGTAGTTGCTCAAAATGAATAATCAAATCATTTTGGATCTTGAAAAGATGTTGCAGAAATTCAAAGGAGTGAAAAATTCATAATTCATGCATTATAATTAGTTCATGTTCATGTTGTAGACTTTCATGCTAAATTAAAAGCTCAAGAAAGTGATGAATTTACTTTACTATCAACAAAAGAAACAATACTCAAAGAATTTCATGCTCTTTTTGCTTCAATAGCTGAAATAAGTGAACTGAGATCAGAAGTTCTTTTTGTATCTCTGGCATCAGCTGTATATCATTGAAATGATGTAAACCCGATAGTTGCTAATATGGATAGTATCGTAATAACGATAATAAGCTCTACTAAAGTAAATCAACTCGTATTTTTATTATATTTTTGCATATAAATAAATTATTAATAAATATTTGTAGCTAAAATCTACAAAAGGAATTATATATATAATTTTAAAAAAGCAAATTTTTATAAAAATAATATTACATACCTACAACATTATCTTTTATATATTTTGGATTATTCGCATATTTCATACCTTCTTCAACAGTAATAAATCATTTATTAATAGCATCAATAATATCTTTTTCCAAAAGTTGCATTCATTCATTATTTCACATTTGCATAACAGAAGGAACTTGATGAAGATCATTTTCTCTAATCAGATTTGCAACTGCTAAATTATTAATTAAAATTTCTTTTACACAAACAACTCAACCACCACCTTGTTTTTTTAAAAGTCTTTGACTAAATACTCAAGCCAAACTATCTGCTAATTGTAAACGAATCTGATTTTGTCTATCTCCAGGAAAAGCATCTATAATTCTTGAAATAGTTTGAGTAGCACTTTTTGTATGAAGAGTTGAAAAAACTAAATGTCATGTTTCAGCCAGAGTAAGAGCCATTTCAATTTCTTCTGGTGATCTCATTTCTCAAAAAAGTATTACTTGTGGATTTTGTCTCATAGCTCAAATAAGTGCTGTTTTATAATCAGGGACATCTTTTCAAATTTCTTTTTGTTCTACAATACTCATTTTATGAGGATGAACATATTCAACTGGATCCTCAATAGTTATAATATGTTTATTATAATTTACATTGATATAATCTAACATGGCTGCTAAAGTAGTAGATTTACCAGATCCTGTTGGTCCAGTTACCAAAATAAGTCATTGTCATAATTTTGTGATATTACTATACACAACTGGTAATCTTAAATCATCAATCGATGGAATTTTGTTTCCAAGTAATCTCAAAACAGTCATAAATTTTCATTGTTGAAAAGAAATATTTCATCTCAATCTTCTTCCAGAAAAGAAAAATGCAAAATCAAAATTTTTATTTTTTAATAATTCATCTTGTTGTTTTTCTGTAATAATTGATTGAGCAAATTCTCTGGTCGTAACTTCATCTAATTTTTCAATTCCATCATCTATTTTTATAATTTCTCAACCTATTTTTATTGATGGGTAAGCTCAAAAAGTGATATACATATCACTTCATTCATTATCTATCATAACTTGTAATAATTGATCTCTTAAAGTATATTCTGGTTTTATTGTTCATTTCATCATAATTTTTATATATTAATAAATAAATTCTATGAAAGTGTACCATATTTTTTATATTATTGCAAATTATGTCTACTTAAAAAATATTATTTCAAAAATAGTTTCTTTTTTTTCTTTTGATGTTACTTTTATATTCCAATGATATATATCACATATTTTTTTTACGAGTGAAAGTCATATACCAAATCCATCTGAATTTCTTGATTTTTCTCCTTTATAAAATCTATCAAAAATATGTGGCAAATCTTCATTCAATATCAATTCTCAAGTATTTGAAATAAGTAATTTATTTTTATATAGAGTAATATTTATATTCCCATTTTGTATATTATATTTTATAGCATTTCTGAGAAGATTTGAGAACATAATATAAAAATACTCTTTATTTGCTTTTATATATAATGAAGTCATTATTTTACAATCAATTTGAATATTTTTATTGTGTATATCTGGTTGTAATTCTTCCATTATATCTTGTATTTCATCTTGAATATTGAGATCTATAATTTTTGCAATACTATGAATATCAGATAAATTTGATAATCATCTGATAAGTTCATCTATTCTTTTTATTTCTTTTATAGAATTGAGTATTAAATCTTCTTCGTAGTTTTTGGTAGTTTTTATGATTTGTAAATTAGAACTAATCACAGATATAGGGGTTTTTAGTTCATGATTGGCATTATGGATAAAATCATTCATATCTGAGAGAGTTTCCTCAATGGGGAGTAAATTTTTACTCACAAAAAATAATCATATATAGTAAAATAAGATAAGAAATATAAAATTTATCATAAAAAATAACAATAAATCTTCAAAGTAATTTTTGAATATATATCATTGTTTTTTAAAAAAAATGATATCTTTATAATTATTTCATAGAGAACTTATATCTATTTTTTTCAAAAATATTTCATTTTCTCATATAAAAATATCATTGTATGAAATATCTTTCCGTAAAATTTGCGAAATATTTATATCTTGATTTAAATTTTGAGCAATAATTTTTCCATTTTCATCTCATACTAAAAAATTTAAAAATTTCAATCATCTTTCTGGTCATCATTTTGGTCATTTCATTCTTCTCAAATCATTCATTTCAGGTTTCAATTGTATTCATTGTGATATAAATACATTAAAAAAAGTTGAGTCGTATTTGATTTGAGATATAATTTGATTGGTAATTTTATCAAATTCTTTTTTTTCATTGAAAGATATATTGTAATATTTTAATGAAAAAAAAGTAATCTCTAAAAAAAATGCAATCAAAAAAACTATACCAGTAAAGAGAATAGCAAGTCTTTTTTTTATATGTTTTACATCTATATGATTCATAAAAATTAGTTTATTTTATACCCTATTCATTTAATTGTTTCGATTATTTCAGGAGTGAGTTTTTTCCTTAAATATCCTATATACACATCCACTGTTTTTGAAAACATAATGTCTCCATCAAATTCTCACCAAACTTTTTCATAGAGTTCTTGACGAGAAATCGTTTTTTGCTTATTTTGAAGCAAATATTTTAAAAGATGGAATTCTAAATGAGAAAATTTAATAATTTCATCTCATTTTTTTACTTGAGTTTTTTCTATATCAAGAGAATAATTTTTTCAAAAAGGAATAATATTTGATTTATTTTTCAGATTTCTTCTATTTAAAGTTTGTAATCTTGCGAGTAATTCATCAAAATCGAAAGGTTTTGTCATATAATCGTCAGCTCAGAGATTCAATCCATTGATAATATCTTCTTTTTGTGAATTTGAAGTCAACATAATAATTTGATTATCTTTTTGTCTTTCTCTGATTGCTTTTAATACTTCTAATCCATTTAAAAGTGGTAAATTTATATCTAAAATAATTACATCGTAATAATTACTCACTGCTTTATATAAACCATCTTTTCCATCAATTGAAGCATCACAAAAAATATCATTGAGAGATAAAAAACGAATAATATTTTTTGAAATTTGTAAATTATCTTCGATAAGGAGAACTTTCATAAAAGAGAATTATGTATAATAAAATTATTATAAAGATTTTCAGTAAGAATCAAGTAAGAAAAAAGCATGAGATTTCATGCTTTTTGTATTCACTTTTTCGATTATTATCTTTCACATCATAGTCCGTGTCATCATCTTTTTTTTCATAATCATTTTTCTCCTTTCGGAGGCATATTTAATTCTAAAGTATCGAGTTGTATTTGTTCTTGAGGAGTCAATATTTCTCCATTTCTTTCTTTATCTTTGAGTATTTTCATTTGTTCTCTTTGAAGTCTTTTTGCTTTTTCCTGAATTCTTTGAAGTTTCATTTCTTCAACGATTTTTTTATCACTCTCAGTAAGAGTCTCTCCAGCAAGAAGTTTATCGATAATAGCTTCTCTTAAAACTCTTTTTGCTTCATCCTGAGTTCTTTTTAGTTCATTTGCAGCTTTCTTTGATTCAAAAAATGTTGTTTTTTCAGTATCACTCATATTTTGTAATTGTGTTTTTTCTTCTGTAGTTATTCATAGTATATGTTGCCATTTATATCATACACCATTTCCAGTTCAAGTTCAAGTAGTATTCGATGCAAAGGATACACCTGTAGCAATTATAGTAGTAGCAATAAAAGTTAATGCCAATGCTTTTGTATTATTTTTCATATTTTTATAATTATACAAATAAAAATTATTTTTGTTTCTATAAATGTAATTCTCGAGATTACATTTATAATTGTAACTTTATATATTAAGAGGTAAGTAAGAATATTTTTTATGTTTTAAACCTTTTTATAATAGTAAGGAAATATATACTTTCATCTTATAGATATGGTAAGAATTTATTTTTATTTTTATCTTACATTTGGAATTATATATTTTCATCTTAAGAACTAAGTAAGAAATAAAAGAAAAGAAAAGTTTGTATTTTGTATTTTTTTTTTATAATCTCTCAAGTTTAAATTTTGATTTTATTATATGGTATTTACAAAAAGAATGTTTAAAAATTATAAAGAAATAGGAGCTGTAAGTTCTTCTTCAAGATTTTTATATAAAAAAATGATTCTTCCTATCGATTTTTCTAAAGATATTCATATAGTAGAATTTGGACCTTGAGATTGATTTTTTAGTGATAAATTACTCAAAGATATTTCACCAAATTCAAAAATAAGTATATTCGAAATAGATGCTTGATTTTGTAAATTATTACAAGAAAAATATAAAAATGAATCTCGTATTAGCATTTATGAAATAAGTGCTTCTGAAATAAAAAAATTTTTTAAAAAAGATTCTGTTGATTATATTATTAGTAGTCTCCCATTAGCATTCATACCACAAAATATAGTGTGAGAAATTCTTGAAAAATCTAAATATATTCTCAAATCAACATGAAAATTTATTCAATATCAATATTTTTTACAAAATAAAAAACAAATACACCATTACTTTCCTCATGTTGATTATAAATTCACTTTTTTAAATTTCCCTCCTGCTTTTGTTTATATTTGTCATAAATAATCATGAATAAAAAAATAACAAAAATAGCTACTTTTATTATTATATTTTTATTTTTTATCTGAATAACTTCGAGTTTATATCTGTATTTTTCTTGATTTAATTTTGAAACATATTTTTGAAGATGAGAACTCAATATTTATTATAAAATAGTTATTATTCTTTTTATTTATATTTTTAGGAATTATTTATTTATCCCCTCTACTATTATCATACTTTTTGCAGGATTTTTTTTACAAAATTTCATACTTACTTCCATTCTCAGTATTATTTGAGTCAGTATATGAATTTTACAAGCTTACTTTGTAGGATATATATTCTGAGAAGATCTCAAAGAAAAAAAATCATTTCAACTGATTAGTCAATATAACAAAAAAATTCAAAATGATGGATTTAAAGTCATATTTTTATGAGCTTTTTTTCCAATAATTCCCGTTGATATACTCTATTACTCAGCTTGATTGGTAAGATATAACCTGATAAAATCATACCTTGCTGGAATATTATGAGAAATGCCTCTTATTATACTGTACTCTTATTTATGAAAAGAAGCCATTAAATATAGTGATTATTTTCTCTATATATGATGAGGTTTATGAATATGATATATATTATATTTAGTCATAAAAAAACTATTTTTTAAAAAATAGTTTTTTTATTATTCAAATCTCAAAGCTTCAATAGGTCTCAATTTTGCAGCCTTATAAGCTGGTAATAATCAAAATATAACTCATATTCAAAATGAAAAACAAAAACTCATTATGAGAGATTGAGTCGTAATGATAGAAGGAATTCAAAAACTGTTGAGTAAATATACGACTGAATAACTAAAAGCTATGCCTATCAATCATCAAATAATACTGAGTGATATCGCTTCGGTTAAAAATTGTAATAAAATATCTGATTTCCCAGCTCAAATAGCTTTTCTAATTCCTATTTCTTTGGTTCTTTCTGTCACCGATACAAGCATAATATTCATAACTCAAATTCATCCAACTAAAAGAGAAATTCATCATATTCCAGCCAAAAGCATAGTTAAAGTTCCCGTAATTGATGAGAGATTAGAGAGCATTTCAGATTGATTTCTCATACGATATGGTATATTATTTACATCACTTACATTGAGTAATTTCATTAAAGAATTATTAATTTCTTCTTGTTTTGAAGCAACTTTCGTAGCATCTTCTACCATAACTAAAATTTGAGAATAATATTTTTGTCAAAATATTCTCATAGAAGCTGTTGAAATAGGAATAAAAATATTTCCTCATAATATAGAATTTACATCTATGACTCAGATCACTTCAAGAACATTATTTCCCATCTTGATATTTTGTCAAATTGGATTTTTCCCAGCAAATAATTCAGTCAAAATATCTTGTCAAATGACAGCTACTTTATCAAGATTGTTTATATTTTTTTCTGTTATATTTGATCCATATACTATTTTGACATTTTTTATTTTAAAATAGTCTGTTGTTATTCATACCGCACTCGCATTCATGTTTTTTGATCCATATATGAGCTGTCAATTTCCAGATACTATTGGCAGTACTCAAGAAAGTCCATCAACTTCTTTTATATTATTGAGTAGTTTTATATTTAAAATTTCTTTTGAGCTTCATTTCTGGTTGACACTTCAAGGACCTCATCCTGGAGTTATGGTTAATATATTTGTTCACATTTCTTGCACTTTTGAAACAATGGTTTGTTGACTTCCATTTCAAATAGCTGTTAAAATAACAACAGAAGAAACTCAAATAATAATTCACAGCATACTGAGAGCTGATCTGAGTTTATTAGCAGTAATTGATTCAATAGAATTAAATATATTTTCTATAATTGTAAACATAATTTTGTTGATTAATTAACTATAACTCCATCTTTTATAAGAATATGTTTTCTTCCATAAGCATCAATTTCATGTTCATGAGTAATGAGTACAATAGTTTTCCCCTCCTTATTTAATTCTAAAAGTAAATTCATAATTTCTTCTCAAGTTTTTGTATCTAAAGCTCCCGTTGGTTCATCAGCAAGTATCATAGATGGATTTACAGCTAATGCTCTTGCTATACTTACTCTTTGTTGTTGTCAACCTGATAATTCACTTGGTTTATTATTTTTTTTATCTTCAAGTCATACTTTTTTGAGAGCAATGAGAGCTAATTTTTCTCTTTCTGATCTCGGTATTCATTGATAACTCAGAGGTAGCATTACTTGCTTTATAACTGACATTCTTGGGATAAGATTATAACTTTGAAAAATAAATCATATTTTTTTTCCTCTTATTTTCGATAATTCATCTTCACTTAATCCATCAAGTTTAATTCCATCAAATTTATAACTTCCTGTAGTCGCTGCATCGAGCATTCAAATAATATTCATGAGTGTAGATTTTCCACTTCCACTTGGTCACATAATAGAAACAAAATCTCACTTTTGTATTTCTAAATCAATTCATTTTAAAACTTGTACAATATTTTCTCACATTTTATATTCTTTTGTGATCTTTTTAAGCTGAATCATATCGTATCAATTAATATTAAAATCAAGGAGGTGGTCATCCAGCATTTCCTCAAGAAGTTCTTTTACTTCCAGGATTTCCAAAGAGTGATGGAGTTTGTTTTTTTGAAGTAGTTGCTGATGATATATCGATAATAGAAACCCTATCTCAGATATGTAATCAAGAAACTATTTCTGTTTTTCCTCATGAAGAAATTCAAGTTTGAATTTCTTTTTTTATCGTTTTTCAATTATAGCTTATATTTACATAATATGCATCATTCTCACTCGTAATCGCTGATGATGGCAATATCAATATATTCTCTTTTTCTGCTGTGATAATTTCTATATCGGCTGTCATTCATGAAAGTATTTTTTTATCAAAATTTTTATCCGTTATCATTAAATATGCTGTATAATTAACGACTCATGAAGTTTTTACTGGAGTATAATCAATAGATGTAATCGTTCATTCTACCCTAAGAGTTGGATAAGCATCAAAAGTAATCGTAGCTTTTTTTCAAATATTTATTTTCACGATATCTACTTGATCGAGTAATACTGGTATTTGAACAAGAGAAGGATTTTCGATATATACATATTTATCACTATCTGAAAGAAGTTTATCTCATACTTTATAATCAATTTTTCTCACTATTCCATCAAATGGAGCCTCAAGTTGATAATCTTTTAAAGCAGTAATAGCATCTTGAAGTTTTATTTCAGCTTGAGTAATATTATTTTTTGCTTTTTCAACATTTTCCTTTGTTGGTCATTCGAGTAATTCTTTTAAATTTTCACGATTCACCACTAAAGTCTTTTTTGTATTTTCTATACTTTGTATTTTTGTATTAAGATCAATTTCATTTTTTAATTTTGTCACATTATAATTATTTTGCAAAGTTTTCAGACTTGTTTCTTTTGTTTTATAGGCTATTTCATAATTTGTTTTTGTCGTTTCAAAATTATTTTCTAGTGTTTGTATCTCTTGCTCTTTTTTCAAAATTGAAAGTTGGTTT
>JAVHSE010000034.1:14494-15822 GCA_036172015.1 Patescibacteria group bacterium
ATTTCTGCTTGATTTTTTGCAGAAGTATTTTTTGCTCATAAATATATTTCATAACTATCATTCAAATATTTATTTTTAGTAGTGTATCCAAGAATAATATCAATTTCATCAATTATTTTTGAAATATTTCATTTTTCAGTTAAAAAACTTGTTTCAATCTGAGAAAGAGTATTTGATGTATTGGAAAGAGTATTTTCCAAATCACTCGCTAATTTCGTTTTACTTATTTCCAAATCTGATTGAGATAAAAGTAAGCTTCATTGAGCATTTACTAAATCTTTTTTTGCATTTTCAATATTTTTTATTGCATCTTTTAAACTATTGGTTTGAGTTATTTTTAAGTTTTCCAATTCTTTTGTTGCTAACTGAATATTTTTTGAAATATCATTGAGAGTATTTGCCTGAGTGAGTTGTAAATTTTCCAATTCACTCTGTGATATTTCTAGATTTTTTTCAGTATTAGAAATAGTATTTTTTGATTGTAATAACTGACTTTCGTTTATGGTATCATAGAGTTGAGTAAGATTTAATTTCGCATTATCAAGATTTAACCCAGCTTCTTTCACAGAAGTTTCTCAAACAGATGTATCGATTTCAGCAATAATTTGACCTTTTTTGATAGTATCTCCATCTTTAAAATTTACTTTTGTAATCGTTCATAGTTTATTAAATCTTAAAGCTTGTTCATCAATAAGTTCTGAACTTCCTACGACATGAATAGATTCTTTTATCGATCCAGAAGCTACTGTTTCATAAGTAGTCGTCACTGTTGAAGTAGAGGTTGTTGTTTTAATAAAAAAATAATAATATGAAGATATCACGAATAAAATTCAAAATATAAAATATCAAACTTTGAGTTTTTTTAACATAAAAATATATTATATAATAAATTATTGATTTTGTTGTCTCATAGCTCCACTTCATCATCTTCCTCATCCAAAATTGATTCATTTTTCTTGCATCAGTTGTCTGGTCGTTTTTCCAGCATCAAGCTCTTTTTGTAATTCTTCTTTTGTCATTCAAAGTCTATCAGCTGTAGATTGCAATCTTTCTTCTGTCATTACTCCATTTTTTCATCAAAATTGAGAAGCTGTTTTTATAAAAAAATAATTATATCAAAAACAAAGGAAAACTCAAACTAAAATTCAAGCTCAAAATGAAACTATTTTTTCTTTCATACAGTACTATTAAAAAATAAATATAAATTTATAGTATAAAAAGGAAGTAAGAATGAAGTAAGAGAATTTAATCTTGTAATTCCTCGCAGGCTTGTCTCGAGGATCAGTCCTTCTGGCTACCAGGAAAGTTTGAAAACCTGGGGGTTTTCA
>JAVHSE010000035.1:0-3369 GCA_036172015.1 Patescibacteria group bacterium
AAAATATGTTTTCTTTTGAATTATTTGAATATTTTTAGTTATTTGAAATATAAATATAAGTCTTAATTTAGATCTTACTCTGCCAATATTTTTTATAATGGGTACAACTTGATTTTTATTTATTCTCTCAACTTACTATCTTTCAAGTAAAAAAGATTTGAGTTATCTCTATGCTATTTGAACTTTAGCAGGTATTTTTATACTTCTTCCAATTATAAGAATTACTTGAGAATTTACTCAAATAAGTATTTTTACCGTTACATTATTTGGAATACTCAATTATATTACTCCATTTATCAATTCAAATCTCGTAAAAAATGATTCTAAAAATCTTGTTTTATGAAATATATTTGGAATACTTTTTATATGAGGAAATCTATTTAGATTTGGAAATGAATATTTTCCTGGAGTCACTCTATGAATTTGATTCTTTACTTTAGCTGTTTTATATTTTATTTGATGATTTATATTATTTAGTAAATTTGAAAAAGAAGAATCTTCAGATAAAGATGCCAATCTTAATTTTATTTATACATTTTTAGCAATCGCTATTTCTCTTTTTTCCATCGCTGTTGCTTTAGTATTTTCTACACTTCCTTTAGTTATATCATTTGTATGGTTAGTCGAATCAACTATAGTAGTCTATTTTGCAAATAAATTGAATGCTAAAAAAGTATTTATTGCTGGTATTATTCTTTTTATTATATGACTCGTAAAATATCTTAACTGAGCAACTGCTTGACTGAATTTTTCTGATCTAGTAGTTTTAGCAATGATTTTGATGACTTTATTTCTCAATGTTATCTTTATAAAAAATTCAGACTTTGGATGAAAAAATATGATAAAAATTCTTCATCTTATTTGAATTATACTCCTATATGGAAGTTTGTTAGATATATTTGATGATCATACTAATAGTGGAAAAATATTCCCTTTCACTTGAATATATTTATGAACTATTCTGATAGCCTATAATATATTACAAGATGTATTTTTAAAAAGAGCTGCTATAGTATTTTTCACTTTACTTTTTATTACCCATATAGGAACCACTGATGTAATAAATCTTTATTATTATAATTATTTATTGACTCTTATAGCTGGGATAACAGTTGTTTGAGAATATATATTTTTTAAAGATAAAACGAGTAAAATTCTTGCTATGAGCTATGGAATGTATTTCTTTTTCATTACTTCTCTTTATCTCTATCATACTACTCACGATGCTTTTTCTTTAACGATATATTGGGGAATACTATCTCTCGTTTGAGTTCATCTTTGAATTTGAAAATGAAACAAATATTTAAGAGCTACTGGTTTGTATTTACTTATTATTACTCTGTTAAAAATTTCATTGTATGATATATGGAATAATTTGGATAATCCAATTATGAGAGTTATTGCACTTATGTTTGTATGATGAATTATGATGTATATTTCTACACTCTATTCAAAAAATAAATTGAGCATAAAAGATGATTTTCATTTTGATGTTTGAAAAGAAGATATCAATGATGAAAAAATAAAAGAAGTGAAAGTCGAAAATCAAAATCCAATTATTATTGAATCTCAAAATTCAGATTTGAATATAAATGAAAAAATCAAAGATATAGATATTTCAGAGATAAACAGTATTAAATTTCAATTATGAAATGGAAAAAAATTCGAAATTAGATCAAAAAATCTCTTTAAAATAGTCAAACTTATTATTAATAATTTATGAAAAACTGATTTTGCAGCTGGTGAATTAGAAAAAATTTATACTACTGTTATTCATAATTATAAATCTGAACTCAACGAAGCTGATTATAAAAAATTGCTTTGAATAATGAAAGAATTTGTAGATGTTTGATGAAGTATTGAGATAATAAAAAATAAATAATTTCTAAAAAATCCTTAAAAATTAATTTTTAAGGATTTTTTATTTTTTAGAGAGATATAGGGAATTCATGGGTTTCTTCAAATCATTTTCTTATTAAAGCAAATTCACCATAATCTGTATCCATATTTATCCAAACCTCATATCATCATCAATGAGCTGAGGTTGCATCTTCACTGAGTCTTTCATTATATACATCAGGTCTGAATCATTCTTTTCCTGTTGATTTATTTGCTGTCATGATTTTTTTTATAGTTTTCACTTGTGATGAAAAAGTTCATTCTGGAGTTACTATTTCAATTTCATCTCAGATATTAAATCTATTTTTTACTTCAATTCGAGCGAGATGATTGGTTTGATCAAAATTTCGTATTATTCAGAGAAAAACTTTTGTTTGAAATCATCCATTTCTCTCATAAAATTGTCCATTTACTCACGGATTTCCAGCTAAAAATCCAGGTATATATCATCTATTAGCAATAGAAAATAATTCAGAAGCCAGTTTTTCAACATCATAGGCTTCTCACTTTTCTACTGCATTGATTGCTTCTCTATAAGCAAGTCATACTGATGCAATATAGTTTACAGTTTTATTTCTTCCTTCTACTTTAAAACTGATAATTCCAGCATCTTTTAATTCAGGAATATAATCAATAGCACATAAATCTCTTGAATTCATAAGATATGTTCCATATTGATCTTCATCTATTTCCATAAGTTCTCCAGGTCTTTCTTTTTCATCTAAATAGAAATTTCCAGTCAATTCTTCATATTCTTCAGGTCTTCCTGTTGCAGTTTCTAATTCAGCTTCTGTTTTTTCGTCTTTAAATACTTTAAATTCCCATCTACAACTATGACTACAAGTTCATTGATTTGGATCTCTGTTTGATAAATAATTTGATATTAAACATCTTCCAGAATAAGCCATACATATAGCTCCATGAACGAATGCTTCCAGTTCCATAGTCGGAACTGCTTCATGGATTTCTTTCATTTCTTTAATTGATATTTCTCTTGAAAGTATAATTCTTTCGACTCACATTTCTTTCCAAAATATTGCTTGAGCCCAGTTGGTATTATTTGCTTGAACAGACAAATGAATAACTGCATCTGAAAAATCTTTTTTTACGAGATAAATCAGTCCAGGATCAGCCATAATAAAAGCATCTGGTTTCATCTCATACATTTTTTTAAATTGAGCTAAAAATGGTTTAATTTTTACATTATGAGCATAAATATTTGCAGTAAAATAAATTTTTTTCCCTCTATTATGAGCATAATCTACAGCTTCTTGTAAACTTTCCATAGTAAATGCATTGGTTCTTGCACGAAGTGAAAACATAGGAGCTCAAACATATACAGCATCTGCTCAATAAGCATAAGCAAATTTTAATTTTTCCATATCTCATGCTGGCATAAGAAGTTCCAATTTTTTTGTCATAAAAAAATATATTAATAAATAAACTATTTCCAAGATAGTTCTCTTTTTT
>JAVHSE010000036.1:0-3366 GCA_036172015.1 Patescibacteria group bacterium
AAAAGACCGGCAATTTTTATCATTCACAAATATTAGCATCACCTTTTAATGCCTTATTTTTTGCACGAAAGTGTTGCTCATTTGCGCTAAATCAACCGCTCTATAAAGAAATCTTAAAGTTTATTACAAGTAAAAACTTTTTATATTACTTGCGATAAAATATTTTTATATATTTGAATTATAATACACTACATTGTATTACAAAGCCGACCTAATTGGATTGATAGGCGCTAGTTGATACAGATATATACAAGTTAGTTGCAAGGTTGGGAGCGATACTGCAACATTGAAAATTAAGAAATGATTTTAGACTTTTTAAATAACACATTTAATAACAGAGAAATCGCCTTGATTTCCTATTTGTTAATTTTCATTATATGGACACTTACACAGAAAAAAATTAAACAGTCCATAGTATCTGTGATTAAGGCATTTATGGCGTGGAAAATACTTGTTTCAATATTTGCCTTGTTGCTATATGTTGCATTAATAGCTTTTGGATTATTTAAAATTGGACTTTGGGATAAATCCTTGATTAAAGATACTGTTTATTGGACTTTTGGGGTCGGATTTATTATTATGATGAATTTTGATAAAGCATTAAAGGAAGAGCATTATTTTAAGAACCTTGTCAAAGAAAATTTTAAAGTCCTTATAATCATTGAATTTATAGTTGGACTTTATGTTTTTGGCATCATCACTGAATTTATATTAATGCCATTTGTGATTCTATTTTCAATGTTATTGGGATACACTGAGGTTTATAAAGAACATGGACAAGTCCGCAATTTTTTAAATGGAGCCTTTGGTATCTTAGGAACAGTTTATTTAATCTATTCCGTTTATCATATATACTCTGATTTCATTGAATTTGCAACTACGGTAACTCTTAAAACATTTTTGTTTCCGATAATAATATCTGTTTTATTTTTACCATTTGCTTATTCCTATACACTATTGGCTCATTACGAGAGCTTGTTCGTACGATTAGGTTTTTTCCTTAGAGATAGAAAATTGAGAAGATTCGCTAAGTGGAGAATATTATTGTCAGTAAATTTTAGCATTCTAAAACTAAAACAAATGACATCTGGAATGTTATTTAGTGACTGTTCTACTAAAGAAGATATAAAAAGTGAAATTAAAAATAAATTAAACCCAGCAGCGAACAATGTATATACAAAATAGGCGTGACAACAGTAAATTCAAGGGATGTAGCCCGCTTCAAAATTGTAACGGTTTGATAAGTTTGAAGCCCTAAATCGCCTACTTTGCATATACTCAACGTTTGCAGTAATTTAAATAGACATTGATAAAACTTTCAAAATTCGAAAAAAACAAAGAGGAGTTAATAAATTATATTAACGAAGACACTTTTGAATTCATAAAAAAAGATTCTGAAATAATTAAAAAGGCACACTCACAACTGATAGTGTATAATTATTTTAATTCGAACTACATTGAATATTCTGATTTTATTAAAAAGACTTCTAATATTCCTGTAACAATTGACATAAGATTTCTTACTAGCTCAAGTTTATTACTACAAGCAAATAAATTAATTTTCAATTTACTTTTTTCATTCAAATTTTTCATAGATAATACACGTGCATTTCTAACAAGAAAATACCGTGACAACACGGAAATTATTTCTAATTATGAATTGTTAATAAATGAACATTATGACAATCATTTTTATTATAGGTTTTTAACCAAGCTTAGAGATTATGCTGTTCATATTGGATTTCCATTGCAAGGATTAACTTTTTCGGCTGAAAAGAATGAATTAAATCCTGAAAAAATGATTGGTAAAATTCAATTATTAATAGAATTGGAACTGATAAAAAAAGAAAAAAGTACATTTAAAAAAATGGATAAGGAATTACTCGTATTAGCTGATGATATAGACTTAAATCCCTTAATTAACAGTTTAATCAAATCTATTGACCAAATTCAAAGTTATGTCTATTCAATTCAAAAAAAACGAAATAGAAGACTCTATAGAAAATCAAGAAATATTTATAGGTAACCATAAAAAAGACACAAATGATATATACATATTTTATGACTTAAAAAATGGAGATAAGACAGCAAAATTTAACGCTTATAAAATCCCATTTGAAATGATATCTGATTTTAAAAAATATAAAAACTGGTGCTAACACAGCAAGAAAATTATGCTTAAATTTGAACTAAAAGAAAACTGATTAACAAACTTATACAAAACCGTTATAGGTCAAAGTGTAGAAAAAATGGTTTTGGAAAGCCAACTGGCTATCCTCCAAAGGTGTTTAAAAAAATTATGGAGACATTAATTATAGACCGGGCTCTCCTTGATTATTAAAATATAAAGAAATACAAATTGCAGATGTGAGCTAGTAAGTTCAAGTTGCAACCATTATAGCATATATAAATTTTATTATTAACTTTTTTAAAAAATATAGAATTATGAAATACTTTATAGCCTTTATTGTTTTTATTGTTTTAGAATTTATGAATATTTATATTGCTAATAACTATAGATATTATTGGGATGAACAGGCAATGCCTTTTGCTATAATAATTGTACTTGGTTTTTTTTTAGCCGTGTTTCACTGGAATTATAAAGAAAGTGAGGCACAAAGTGAGGCACGACAAAAAAGAAGTCAAGAGTTAAAAGCTAAACAAGAAGAAGTTTTGCAAACTAGAATTATTCCGGCTTATAATAAGTCACGCACTGAGCTTATTAATAAATATGGTAATCCTGTAAAAGCATTTGTGTTAGAACAATATAATTTAAACAAAGAAATTATTGCATTTGAAGAATCTAAAAGAATTTGGATTTGCGGTAATGATTTTCCAATGAAAAGTATATTGAGTTGTACATTTAAAGATGATCAAACCGTTGTCAAAGGTCAAATTACTTCTACCACTAAAACCAATAGTGGTAATATGGTTAAACGTGCCGTAGTTGGTGATGTATTATTAGGCGGAGCAGGTGCTATTATTGGTGGTTCTACAGCAAGTAAATCAACCATTACAACTCAAGAAAATGATAAAGTTGTTCATGATTATACTGTTGTTATTAATGTTGACAGTTTATCGGAACCAATAATTAGAGTTCATATTGGCTCTAATGAAAAAACTGTGAATGAAATTGTTGGGCTTATGAATGTAATAATTAATAGGAGGTGATTTAGATAAAATAAACAGGTCGCCCCGATGGGGCTTTAATAACTGTATTTTTGCATTTTTCTACAAACATTTCGCTCCTAACGGAGCTTTTTAGCCCCATCGGGGCGACCAGTTTGTAGTAAATAGATTTACATAGAAAGCAAGCCCCATCGGGGCGACCAGTTTGTAGTAAATAGATTTACATTGAAAACAAGC
>JAVHSE010000037.1:0-2361 GCA_036172015.1 Patescibacteria group bacterium
GTTTGTTTAAATTTATTTGAATTCGTAGTAACATCCCCAGCAGCATATAATCATTTTACAGAAGTTTGTTGTCTCTTATCAACTATAAGACATCATTCCTCATCTTTTTGTGGGGAAAACTTTTCTACTACTGAAACATTTGGATTGGTTCCAACGGCAACAAATATTCCTTCAGCTTGGATTTCTCTTCCTGATTTTAAAACTACTTTTTCCATAAAAAAGGCTCCTGCAATTTCCTCAATTTGTTCATTAAGTACAAACTCAATATTTTCTCTTTTATGAGCTTGTTCTATCCAAATATCTTCAGCTCTAAAAATATCTCTTCTATGAACCAAATAAACCTTTTTACAAATATCTGCAAGATAAATAGCTTCTGTAAGAGCTGTATTTCCTCATCCAGCAACTACTACAGTCATATTTTTAAAGAAATTTCCATCACATGTGGCACAATAAGAAACTCATTTTCATAAAAATTCTTTCTCCCCTTTTATTCATAAGTGCTTATGAGAATTTCCAGTAGCAATAATTACATATTTCGAAAAAAAATCTTTTCCAGTACTCGTTTTTACTTGAAAAATATCTCAAACTTTATCTAAATCGGTAACAAATTCTGTTAATATTTCTGTTCATGAAGTTTCAGCTTGATATTTAAAACTATCCATAATTTCTTTTCCGGAAGATGAAAGAATTCCTGGCCAATTTTCTACTTTATGTGAAGTTGCAAGAGCTCCACCTGGCATAGCTCCAATAATTATATTTTTAATTTTATAGCGACTTGCATACATTCCAGCAGGATATCCAGCTGATCATGCTCAAATAATTATTAAATCGTGTGTTGTCATAAGGTTATTGTTAATTAAATTAAACTCTCTACTCTTTCCCAATCAACTACATTCCAAAAATTTTCTAAATATTTTGGTCTTGAATTTCTCGTATCAATATAATACGCATGTTCCCAAACATCACAAGTCAGAAGTGCTTTTTTATCAGTAGTAACTATACTTCCAGCATTTGATGTATTTACAATTTCTAGTTTTTCATCAGTGTTTATAACCAGCCAAGTCCATCCAGAACCGAAGTTCCCTACAGCTGATTTCGTAAAAGTTTCTTTGAATGCTTCAAAACTTCAAAAATCTCTCTTTATTCATTCTAAAATCTTTCCAGTTGGAGTTTTTGCACCCTTCGGGGTTAAGCCTAAAAAGTAAAAAGTATGATTCCAAATTTGAGCTGCATTATTAAAAATTGGTCCAGCTGGTGCTTTTTTTACTATTTCTTCCAAACTCATATTTTCAAACTCTGTTGAGATAATAAGATTATTTAAGTTATCTATATAAGTTTTATGATGTTTTCCATAGTGAAACTCTAAAGTTTCTTTTGAAATAAAAGGTTCTAAAGCATCAAGTTCGTATGCTAATTTTGGTAATTCGTGTATCATATTTATTTTTATTAATATTAAAATAATGTAGTATAAAAATACGAAAAATAGTATACAAATTATTTCTCAAAAATCAAATAAAACTATACTTTTTATAGTATTTTATATAAATTTGATTTTTTTAGAAAATTCAGTATATATAAAATGATTTTCACTCCATTAATAAACGAATATCATGAATAACTCTCTTTTATTTTTTATTTCTCTATTTATTTCAAGTATTGTTTTATTTAATATTTTTCTGATACTTCTTGATAGGAAAATAAAAAAATTGGAAAATAAAATTATTTTTTTATTTGAAAGAAGAACAAATATTGTTCCATCCTTATATGAAATAACGAAACATTATTTTAATAAACATACTGAAGTATTCTATCAAATATTACATTTAAGAAAAAGAGAATTTTCAAATTATAATGATAGTTTTCAAGAAAGATTTAATATAGAAATACAAATTCATCATGAACTTAATTTCATTTTTAAGGTAATTCATCAACATAAGAAAATAAAAAAAGAATCCAAATATTTACTTATAGAAGATCTTTTTTTAGAAAATAGTTTAGAAATATGAAAAAAAATTGACCTCTATAAAAATATTATAAAAAAAATAAATTTTTTACTTTCTTTTAAAAATTTTACTATTCTCTGATTATTTATAGATATAAAAAAAAGAAATGAGATTTAAATCTCATTTCTTTTTTTTATACTAAGCATTTTTTCTTCTATACATAAATCATAACCCTAACATCAGAGCTAAAATAATCAGTACCATTTCTTGAGGTCAAGTTTGTGGTAAAGTATTTACAGTTCCTGCTGCTACATCACTTGAAACAGTATTCGTTCAATCAGCTACTTCTGGTGCAGCTGGAGTTTCTGGTGCAGCTGGAGTTTCTGGTGCAGCTGGAGTTTCTGGTGCAGCTGGAGTT
>JAVHSE010000037.1:2461-15345 GCA_036172015.1 Patescibacteria group bacterium
TTCTGGTGCAGCTGGAGTTTCTGGTGCAGCTGGAGTTTCTGGTGCAGCTGGAGTTTCTGGTGCAGCTGAAAAATTTGTTGGAGTTTTAAAAGTAATCATACCATCAACTCCGTCTTCAATTGTTTTTCAGTCTTTATCTGAAGCAAAAACAACTACTAAATTATATTCTTCATTCACAACTAGTGGAGTAACTGTTTTGAGTGTTAATTCAGATGGTGATGATAAACTAAATCCAGTTAAAGCAAGTTCTTTTGTTTCATCTTTTTTAGAAGTAAGTAAAAATTCAAATAAGGATATATCTTGAAGTAAATCTTTCGTAAAAGAAACTTTTAAAGTTGAATTATCTACTACTTTAATTTCTTTCATAGCAAATTTATTTGTAGCAGAATCTCAAACAGGATCTGCAGCAAAAGCTCAAAGAGTATTCATACTCAAGAAAGCAATAATAGTATATGCTATTATATTTTTTATTTTAGTATACATAAATATATAAATTAATAATAAACTTGTAAATTTTCTGAACTTATTTAAAATAAATTAAGATTACTATTCAAGTATAGCACAACTTTTATATATTTGCAAATATTTTATGAAAAAAAATAAAAAATGATTTACCTTGATTGAATTAATAGTCGTTATATCTCTTTTAGCTATTATAACAATAGCGAGTACAAAAATGAATTTTAATAAAAATATAGAAAAACAAAATTCACTGATGTTTGCAAATGAAATACATTCAAATATTGAAATGATAAGAAATAATTCTTTATTGTGAAAATGAGTTTCTGATGGAATTGATATTATACACCCTACCAAATGGAATATTCATATTTCAACTTGAATAGTAAATACATGAAATCACTGAATAATTAAATGACAATATTCAACTGGTTGAACTTTTGCAAAGTATAATGATTTTGAAGTAAAATTTATTGATACTCACTCTTATATAAGTAAATTAACTTGTTATGATATAAATAAAACAGCTTCGTCTACACAAAATAATATTGATATAGAAGTTATAGGAAGTACTCTATCCTTTTCATGATGTACTGCACCAAATAATAAAATACTTGAGATTCAATCTGAATATAAAAGCTTTCGTAAAAAAATACGATTAAATAGTTTGAATGGAGTGATTGAAAAAGTTGATAATTAAATAAATATTTATCTTTTTGTAAATAAATATTTATTTACATGAAATATATAAAAGCTAAAAATTATCGATAAAAGTATTCCATAGAGTCATATATTTCAAAAAGATCATAGGTTATAGGAAATAATAATATATCGAAATCAATAATATAAAGCTGTGGAAAAAAGAAGTATTTTTCATATATAAATACTATCGAAATCTATTTTGATTATTTTTTTAGAAAAATAATATGAAAGTCAAAAAAGTAATATCTGACTCAATAGTGTAGTCATAGCTGATCATAAAAAACTATATTTTGGTATAAGTAACAAATTTCAAACCATATTTACCACCGTAACGAGTACATTGATTGGAATTAAAAGTTTTTCATTTTTTGAAGCAATAAATATATACATAAAAAGAGATGAAATAAAATAAAAAAGCAATACAAATAAGACTATTACTAAGGCATCATAAGAAGTATAGTGATGAATATTCCTGTTTAAATAATCAGATGTAGAGATAATTGAAATCATATCTTTTCCAAAAAGAAGACCAAAAATTAATACAAATAAAGAAAACGAAAATAAAAATTTAAAACTATTTTTTAAAACTTTATTTATTTCTTGATAATTATTGTTTTTAAAAAACTCACTTAAACTCGGTAAAATACTATTGAGAAAAAAAATTCCTATCACCATTAAAACTTCAATTATTTTCATAGGAAGTGAATATAAAGCTATACTTATATCAGCTTTTGCCCCTGTTTCTATAAAAGAGAGTAAAATAATATCAACTTTAAAATAAACCACACTTAAAAAAAGTGCAATACCATTGGGGAGTGAAAGTGTAAATAATTCTTTCATGTATTCAAAATCAAATAAAAACCTCACTGGTACTATTTTATTTGCATAATAAAAATTTAAAAAAAAGTTCACAGTAATTCAAAAAAGTCAACTCAGCATAATCAAAATAAATGCCATATCAAAAGTAAAAGTTTCTGATTTTGGATACAAAATAAATATAACTCAAAATATCAATGTTAAATTCACTATTTTTCATAATACAAAAGTTACTCCAGAAAATTCAATTTTCATAAATGATTGCATTAACGATAAAACAGAAGAGTTCATCAAACTGAATACACTAAAAACAGAAATAATTCCTATCGAAATCAAGGAAACAAAAGTATGATATCAAGGTATAAATAGAGCTATAAAAAGAGAAAGAAAGATAATTCCTATTCATAAAATGAGTCGTAAACTCATAACATTTCCTATAATTTTAGCAGCATTATTTTTATCTTTTGATATTTCTCTTACCGATATAGTATAGAGTCATAAATCAGCTAAAAAAGTAAAAATAGAAAGGTAATTATATATTTTATTATATTGTCAATACATTTCCGGAGAAAGGTATTTTGTAAGTGATGAGATGAGAAAAATTGAAATAATAGCAGTTCCTACCTTGGAAAGTATTTGAGAAATAGTATTTGAAGCTACTTTTTTCAACATAATAAAACTTGTTATTTAATAATTATTTTTATAATAGGTAAAATTATTTAAAAGCAAACAAAAAAACATTATGAAAAAAATTATATTTTTTACTGGAAGTCTATTATGAGCGATTGTTTTTTTTATTTGATTTAATTATTATATAAATATCTCACAAAATAAAAAACCAATAGAAAATAAAATTATACAAAAAGAAATAAATAAACTCAATCCAAAAATAAAAATTGAAGAAAAAAATAATACTATTATTAGCCCCCTGCTCATAAAAACAAATGATGAAAAAATTCAAACATTAAAAAAAAGATTTTCTTTGAGAGGAACTATTGGAAGATGAGATAATTTTTTTGGATTAAATCAGTTAACATTAGCATTACATGAATATATCAAAGCTTCAAAACAAAATCCAAAAGATGAAAAAATAATACAAAAATTAGCCCTCACTTATTTTGAATTAAAAAGATTTTGAGAAAGTGTAGAAGAATTTTCAAAAATTGAAAATATATTACAAATAGAAGATATACATAAATATATTTTGTCTCTTTTTTATGTAACCAATTATAAATCTCCTGAAAGCCTTGGTATACTTTCAAATAAATTAGAAAATTTACCAATTACTGAAGAAGAACGATTTTATTATATCAATGCTATGAATTCAGTTACTGATTTTCATGCAAGTAAAAAAGCATATGATGATTATTTTCAAAATACCTGAGAAATAAAATTTATAGGTCTTTCTCATATAAAAAATGCTCTTTTAAATTTTGAAAATTTTCAATCTGATAATTTATATTATAAAGATGCTCTGATTATCTGAGCATTATTTCAGGATAAAATATTTACTATTTCCAATATATTAGCTCTGAATTTATTAGAAGAAAAACCAGATTATAAAGCAATGATATTAATCGTATGAAAGGGGTATTATGAATTAAAAGATCGGAAAAATGCACAAATATATTTAGAAAAATATTATAATATAGATTCAAAAGATACTTCTATTGCTTATATGTTATGAAATATTCATTTTGAAAAAAACGATTATGTAACCAGTAATTTATACTATAATGCTGCTTTAAAAAATTGATTTGACAGAAAAATTGAAATTCAAAGAAAACTCGTTTATAATTATTATATGTTATCAGATATACGATCTATGTTGCTGATGTTTTGAAATATCGTAGAAGAAAAAGACAGTACTATTGATGATTTCGCCCTTTGAATTTATCATGCTATATTAGAATGAAAAACTTCATTTGCTCTTGGATGGAGTGAAAAATGATTAAAAAAATTTGAGTGAGAAATTGGATATGAAGTATTTTATGCTTATTTATGATGGATTACCAGAGAAAATCAAGAATGAGAAAAATCAAGAGAATATTTAAGTCTTTGACTTAATATAAATCCAAAAAATCCACTTTTAACATTGAATATGTGATATCTCGAAGAATTTGAAGAAAAATATATGATGGCTCTTATTTACTTAAAAAGAACGGTCAATATAAATGGAAATGGAGAATTTTGAGAACTGGCTAAAAAAGAAATAATTGAAATAGATAAATATTTAGAAATATTAGAAAAAAATAAACAACCAGCCGAATCTTGAACTGGCTATACACAATAAAAATAACATTTGTAAATATTTTATTATTTGTAAATATTACGATTAGTCTTATATAATTATATCTTAATTTATTAACTTTTTAATATGGTTCCAGAGTGATTCAAAAATATTGATATTCAAAAAAATACTTCAATTGAAAATCAAATACATAAAGTTATGAATGAAATAGAAAAGGAATATACTTTTCAATGAAATACTTTGAAAAATTTATTGAATTTTAAATTAGCAAAAGCAAAAGAAGGTACCCTGAAAAGTAGTAATGATTACAGAAATGCTCTGATAAAAGAAATAGAAGAAAAAGCAATATCGTGAGAAATAATCTCAAATAATAAAGATATACTCTGAACAGCAAAATATGAAGCTCTCGCAAATAAAATTATTGAAGTGAGTAAACTTACCAAAGATATACAAAAATGAATTCAAAATCTCAGGGCTGAAATATTGCAAGATAGTTTCCAAGAAATGTTTTTAAGTAGTAGTTATTTACAAACGAAATGACTTTATTCTCGTGAAATTCTTGCCAGGATAGATGATCCAAAAACTCTCTGAGATAATCTTATGTGACTGTGAATTGGAACTTTAGAAAGTTTAGTAATAGTCTGAAAATTTACTTATGATATAGGAAAATGAATTATCCTTACCCCATATCATATCATTGAAATAATTAGATGAAAAGGAAAATATAACGGAATTGAAATATAAAAAAATAAGATGTGTAAAACACATCTTATTTTTTTATAAATTTATATAAAATCGAAACGAGCTCTTCCCTACTCAAAGGTTTATTTGGATAAAAATTATTATTTTTTATTTCTAGTAAATTATTTTTGATTGCATATTGAATATATTTATAAAACCAATCTGTTTTTTTTATATCATTGATATTCATATCTGTTTCTTCATTTGAAAGATTCACTCCAGCAAGAGTCAAAATAATTTTTAAACCTTCTACCCTCGATACACTACGAAATGGAGCAAATTTTTTATTTTTGAGAGCGATGATTTTTTTCTCAATTGCTGCATTAAGGTAGGTATTTTCCCAAGAATTTGTCTTTATATCTGCAAATTTTGAAGATTGATTTTTTATAGGAGGTATATTATGAGTTCATAAAATAATTTTGAGTGCTTCAATTCTGGTAATATTATTTTTTGGACGAAAACTTCCATCATGAAATCATGAAATAATATTTTTTTCTTTAAAATATTGTAATTCATTGATAAATATATAATCATCTCAAATATCAGAAAATAATGTTTGAGTTCATTTTTTTTCTTCTGATAAAATTCAACTTTGTGATACTATATTTTCCATTTCTCAAATTCATATTTCTTGATTTTGAGAAATATTTTCTCCTATTTCAGTTGATATTTCAGGGGTTTTTGAAATATTTTCTAATGAAAGATCTAAATGTGATGATAAAATACTATCTGCATTTAAAGAACTTAATAATTCAACTTCTTGATGTACTATTTCTTCTTTTTTTACTTCATTTCATAAAATAATAGAAGCTATTTCATCATTTTTTATTATTTCTGGATTTATAGTTTCTATTGGTTTTGTGTCAATATTTATTTCATCTTTTTTTACTTCATCAATTTTTACTTCTTGTATTGAAATTGGTATATTTATTTCTTCGGAAGTTATTATTCAACTTTCTGTTTTATTTTCATTCAAATATATAATTTCATCTTGTATTATGGTTTGATTTTCAGTATTTTTAGTCAAATACTCATTTACAAATTTCAAAGGATTGATAGTGTATAAAATTGCATTTTCTTTTCCTAATCAAATATTAACTCCATCAAAAAATCAAACATGAGCAAGTTTCATATCATTACTATTAAATGGCCAATATGGACTATATGGTGCTGTTTCTATATCAATTTGAAAATGAAGATGAGGAACTACTGCAGTTCCAGTTTTACCAACATATCAAATAATTTCTGCTTTTTTTATTTTTGTTCCGACTTCAATAATAACTTGAGACATATGAGCATATAAACTATATATATTTCAAATATTTCCATTTGGTAATGGTACTCAATTATGTTTTATAAGAACATAATTTCAAAATCAACCGGATTGATATCCTGTATCAATTACGACTCCAGCAGCTATGTTTTTAATAGGAGTTCATTCTGGACTCATAATATCAACTCCAGGATGTGATCAGGCAAATTCTTTATAATCAAAATTGTAATTTCATAAATACGGTACCGTAAAGATAAGTCTTTGACTAATGGTTTCAAAATATTCTTTACTTCCAGATAATAAACCCTCTAAATCTTTCCCAAATATTTGAGGATTATATATTGGAGTTTTGATAAATGATTGCGAATCTATTTGTGAATATGTTCTTTGCCTTTCTGTATAGGTTAATTCGATTGGATTTGGAACAAATTCAATCGGATATATGGTTCCGTCAAATGTGTCAGAAGTAATATTTTTATAATCTAGAATAGAAGTATATAAAAAAGAGTTATTTACTCAGAGTAAATAAAATAAGAATAATCATAAAGTAAAAATGAATGAATGAATATAATATTTTTCTCAAATAGCCATAGAGTTCATATTTTTGTTTTTATTTTATATAAATACTTTTTTATAATATCATATAATTTTTAAAAAAACAAAAAAATGACTTCTTTTTAAAACATATTTATTTTTTCCCTTGAAAAATTGGATTGCGATTTATGATACATTTTTCATGATTTGGTTTCATCAATATACCTTGAAATATTGAGCAAAAGTCAAAGTCAAAAAATAAGCGAAATTAAACTTGATCATCCATAACTTATAAAAGGAAGTGTTAATCAAGTTAAAGGAATAATATTAAGATTTACTCCTATATTAACACAAGCTTGAGTTAATATCCAAGTCGTAATTCAAAAACTTGTATATTTCGCAAATAAATCTGCTGAATATAAAGATATTATAAATCATCTATATCCTATAAATGAATAAAATCATAATAATATTAATCATCCTATAAATCATAATTCTTCAATTATAACAGAAAAAACAAAATCTCATTGCACTTCTGGAAGATATCAAAATTTTTGTATAGAATTTCCAAATCATAACCCACTAAACCCTCAACTTCCAATAGCAATAATAGCTTGTTCAGTTTGATAATTAATAGTTTTATCTTTTATTTGTGTTTTTTCATCAATAATAAAATTATCAATTCTATCAGTAATATATGATAATTTATTTTTTGTTGTAATATTGGTTTTATCATATTTTCAGAAATTATATACGAGTGAAATTAAAATCATCCCCATAATAATAAAATATGATAAATATTTTATTTTCCCTCAAGCAATAAAAAACATCATCACCATAATAGGTCCAATAATCATAATAGAACCAAAATCTGGTTGTAATCACAAAATAATGACAATTAAAAAAAGTAATCAAAAAAATGGAACAAATCCATCATTGAATGAAGATATTTTTTCTTTATATTTTTTAAAATAAAATGCTAAAAATATAATTAAACTAAATTTTAAAAATTCTACTGGTTGTAATGAAGGAAGTCCGGGAATATTAATCCACCCAGTTGCTCCATTCAAAGTTTGTCCAAAAAATAATACATATAACATCAAAACTAAATTTCATAAAAGAATTTTTTTGGCATATTTTTCAAAAACATGATACGGAATTTTTACTAAAAAAAGCAATAAAATCATCGAAATAATGACATGAGTAATATTTCTAATAACATAAAAATAATTATAGGCTTCTGTAATAGTTCCTGCTTTTTCAAGAACACTCGTTACTCTAAAACTTGAATAGACAGAGACTGAACTAATCATAATCATTCCAAAAATAATGAGTGAAAAAACAGTAAAAAATAATTTATAATCAACTTGTTTATTTAGCATAAAAGATACAATATAAATAAATTTTAAAATACTACCTTCCAAGAAGTTGTATCATTTTAGAAATTTCTGGGAAAAATACGACTAATAATCATTGAAAAAAAGAAATTCAAATAAGAATTATTATAGGAGTAAAATCCATCATTCAAATCGTTGTAGGAATATTTTTTTTAATAAAAGCATATACTGGATCTAAAATATTTGAAATAAATTTTGGTCTCAATTGAATTTGAAAAATAGTAAGCCAAGAAAGAATTACATCAATAAAAACAATCATTCCTAATAATTCAAAAAATATATACAATCAAAAAATGATGTTTGTCATAGTTAAAAGTTAGCAATAAATATTAAAAAAATATATCTAATATAATTTCTAAAAGCCATAATATTAATGTAATTGGGAAAAAAATAATTTTTATAACCTTATAAAAAATATCTAAAAAATTATTTATTTTTTCGTTATTTTTATTATCCATATTTTTTTATTTTAATTTAATAGTTTCTTTTTTTAAAAATGCATTTTTTGCTGCATCTTCTTGAGATTTTTTCTTACTGGAACCATTTCCAGTTCCAATTAAAGTTTCATGTAAAAATACTCCCGAGGTATAATTTTTATCATGATCAAGTCAAGAATCTTCTAAAACTTTGTATTCAGGAGTAATACTAAAAACTCTTTGAGTATATTCTTGCAAAAGTGATTTATAATCCTTGAGTAAATCATTATTTATAATATTTTCTAATTGAGAATAAATATTTTGCAAAATAAATCTATTTACTTCTTCGTATCATAAATCTAAGTAAATAGCTCAAATAAAAGCTTCTACACAATTAGCAAGTAAATAATCATTATTTCTTCATCATCCAAGTTCTTCTCATTTTCAAAGTATGAGATACTCTTGAAATCATAATTTTTTTGCTACATTTGCGAGATGTTTTCACTTCACTATTGAACTTCTATAATCAGTAAGATCTCATTCAGGTTTATGTGGATAATCAATAAATAATTTTGAAGTAATAGAGAGTTCTAAAACAGCATCTCATAAAAATTCAAGTCTTTCATTGTGTTCAGGAGAAAGATCTGGTTTTTCATTTACGAGTGAACGATGTACAAAAGCAAGTAAATAATTGTTTAATTCATTTGGAATAATAGATAAATTATCGAGTAATTTAGTAATTTTATTAATATATACCTCATTTTCAATAAGTTTTTTTGTTGGAACCATATTTTTGATATTTTTAAAAAAAATAGTATTTTTTAAAAAACAAAAGATATAAAATAAATACTCTTTTATCTTGTATCTTTTATTTTTTATAAGTAAATTATTTATAATCATTTTTGAAAAAAAATAAAGTATTTTTATAAAATACTTTATTTTTTAAAAAATGATGTTCTATTTTCTATTTTTGAAAAATTTCATAATTTACTTTTTAATTCATCAATATTATTGATAATATTATTTAATACCCCATTGACCATTTTTTTTGAGCTATCGTCTCCATATACTTTTGCTATTTCAATCGCTTCATTGAGAGAAACTTTAAGAGGAATTTCTTCTGAAAAAAATAATATTTCTGTACAACAAATAAAGATTGGTAATACATAGGATACATCCATGTTTTCTATATCAAATTTTGGAGCATACATATGAATAATTTCAATAAGAAATTGTTCATTATCAAGAATCAGCTGAAACATATTTTTTAAATATTCTTCATCAATTTCCGCATTGAACACTCAAGAAAAAAATGCCTCTCTAAAAGTCATTTCCTCTATTTTAGAAAAAGTAGAAGCATAAAGCATTTGATAGAGAAATTTTCTAGTTCTGGCACGAGAAAAATTTGACATAATAATTTATTAAAAAATAGATATTTGTATAAAATCAAAATCGGTCTTTAAAATAAAGGCCGATTTTGATATATAAACAAGCATTATATTCTCGTTACTGTTTTCTTTTTTGTTTTCACAGTGAATACTTGTCTTCCTTTATAAGTACCATCAAGTCTTGCAAAGTGTGACATTCCAACTGCTTCTCCAGCTTCGTTGTATTGTAATTGAACTCTATTTAAAAGTTTTTTTGCAGATAATTTTATCCAGTTGGTAGTTCTTCTTTTTGTTCTCGTTTTAGAGACTTTCTTTTTTGGTGCAAAAGTCATAATTTCAAATTATTAAAATAAATACTGAGTGATTATATATTTTTTTCAAATAAATCAAATTATTTTTTGAGATTTTATAAATTATTTCAAATATTCATCTAAATAAGTTTTAATCTTATTTTCAGTGAGTAAAATTTTGATTTTTTCATAATATTTTTTGTTATTATTTTCAAAATCATTTCTCCAATTTGGATATGTTTCATCTAAATAATCAAAAATAATAAGTTGTATTGAACTCAGTGGAATAGAATAAAATATTATAGAAGAAGGAACTTCTCATATCAAATTATCAGTATCAATTTTTACAGCATGCAAAGTTTCATAGACTTTTTCAAAAATTTGTTGTATATTCTTTTCCATTTTTTGAGTTTCCGATAAACTTGGATTCAGATATATTTTTTCTAAACTTCCCCATTGTCTTACAGGAGTTATGGCAAGTATATCTATATAATTAGGTATATTTGCTGCTTTTATTTTTTTTGCAATATGTATTGCTATATCTAATTCTTTTTCATAGAAAATTCTGAGTTTTTTATATTCTTCCGGATCATTTTTTTCTATAGTTTGGTAATAATCGTATAAAGCCTTATCACCAGTTCTAAATAAAGTAGCTTTTATTTCATGAATACTCATTCCATCAGTTAAATATGCTAGTATCTCATCTTTTGCATCTGATAATACATCTCAATTCTGATGATCTGGCATCAATATTTGATTATCCATATGTTTTGTTTCATGAAGTTGAGTAATTTTTCAATAAGCATTTCATTCTTTTTTCCCATTTACAACAGAAATAGTTCAATTCAAATCTTGAATTTGTGCCCATGGTGAAGCAAATCATCAACTTGATGGTGAATTTTTTGCTTTTTCTTCATTTCAAAAAGCACGAATAAGTTTATAATCATCTTCATTATCTATATAAAAAGTAAAATTTGCACCATCTATATCGACAGTAATTTCTCATTTCAGTTTTGAAATATCTATTCAATAAGCATCTACTATGAGTTGTTTTGGATTATTTTTATATTGAGGATTATTGAAATATTTATGAACTTTACATTTTTTATCAATATATTTTCTTATACTCATTATGATTTGTTTTCTTTGTGGAATAGATAAATGATGAAATTGCAACTCAAATTCATGTATCAATGAATCAACTATAAAATCAGGTGTATCATTTTGATAATCAAATTTTTCTGCTGATTTTTTTATTTCAGTTGGAAAACTTGCCATAATATCAAGTTGTTCTTTTAATTTATCTTTCCAAATTTTCATAGCTTTTTGTTTATCTGATGGAGAAAGTTTTTTTATATATTCCAGTCAAGTTTTTGGATTAAATTTTTCTTCAAAATTCAATAATCAAGAAAATCTTTCAAAAAGTGGATTTTTTTGAGCTATATCTCTGAGTTCATTGAAGTCAACCATATCCGATGGATTTCATGCTGGTAATTGAATGCTTTCTGATTTTTTCGCTTCTTTTACTTCTAATATTTTGTAATAATCATGTATTGCATTTTCGATCTCTGATTTTGATTTTGTTTCGTCAAAAATAACTTTTCATAAATCAAAAAATCAATTTTCTGAAAGATATGCTATATTTCAATATGTATTATCATAAATTACTTGATCTAATAAAGTGTCACTAATATTTTTTTTAAGTAAATTCTCAACTAATTTATATTTATCTGGTAACGATAGATTATTCCATCAAAGTTCCATTCACAATAAATCATATTTTTCAGAAATTTTTGTATCATGTTTTTCAAAAATTTTTAGAAGTAATTTAAAATCTTCTCAATTATTAGGAATTCTATATCACATATCATGAATCATTCTAAAAAGAATTTTATTATCTGATTGATTAATAAGTATATTTCTTAATTCATTATTACGAAGTAACTTTTCATATCCATATAATATACTCGAAGGTCAAAATTTTTCATCTCATTTTGAAAATGAAAAATTTGGATTCAATTTTAGTATTTCTATATAACTAGATATATTTCATTCCATCATAAATGATGATTCTGTTTTTAATAATAAATCTACATCTGAAGATATATTATTATATTTTTCAGAATTTTTAGAAATTCATAAAGATTGACATACCTCCATGGAATATTTTTCAAGCAATTTTGAGAATTCGATATTTCGTAGTATCTTTTCTGGTTTTATCTTAGGAATAGCTTGTCTTTTTTGCTTTGTGAGAACTTTCGTAGTATTTGGAAATGTATCAGCAACTTTTTGAGTTCATTTGTTCGCTCAATTTTTAATTTTCTCAAGCAAATCAGTAACTTTAGGAATCACTCCTTTCATCATCTCCAGCATTTTCATCACCTTTTCATTTTTTCCTAATTCAACAAGTCAGCTTCATTTTGAAAGTTTTTCTATTATTTGTCATAATTTTATCATTGCTTTTGCCAATTTCGGTCATTTTGCGAGTTTTGCTAATCATCATCACACTATGGTTACTCCAAGTACTCCAGTAAAATATCCAAACATATTTTCTCATATCCCTTGTAAACTTCCATCAAAATTGATTCCAGCATTTGCTTGTTTCATATCGTCATAT
>JAVHSE010000038.1:0-15079 GCA_036172015.1 Patescibacteria group bacterium
AAGTAGCCATTTTTTGTATTTTTTGATGAAATCATATGGGTTGATAGTAACGTTTGTTCTTTTCATTTAGGAAATTTATATTGATATATTGATTCAAAAATTCTTTTGAGATAAAATTGATCTGATCTATTTGGAGTATTTAAAATTAATTGTTGAAATTCTCATCCCAAAGAGAAAAAAATATCAAAATCTTTTTGTGTTCCCTCATTGATCAATCGTTTTATCAAAGGATATATTTTCTCTTTTTCTATTTTGGTAGAAAGAAAAGTCATCTGTATACCTGTCCATTGAATTTCTTCATTATTTTTATTTTTTCATAATTGAAGATCTAATCTTTCTTGTATAGTTTGACTCACTCGATTCCTGAAAGGAGTAACTTGTTTTAAAATATGTTTTCTTAAGATAATGGGGAGACTTTCTATATATGCAGTTAGATCACTGTGTTTGGTTGGATTATTATAGAGCTGACTCAGTATTTTAACTTGATCAATATCTAATTCACTCAAAGCAATTAATCACCAAATATCAAATGTAGTATCATTTCACTCTCCTCCATCTCAAAAACCTTCTTTTATAAAATCTATAGTAAATAATTCAGATAAATTTATTATTTTTGATTCACTATCTTCTTCAATAAAATCATGTAAAGCTCAAACTTTATCAGTAATTTGAGGAATGTTATTTAATTGTATGACAGCATTTTCGAAAATTTGTAAATTTTCTTCTAATGCTGTATATAAAATTGGTAAAACTATATTGAGAGACTTGATATCATGATGGTCTTCATTATATCTCACGGTAGCAGAAGTATACTCTAAATTTTTATTTATATATGTTTCTAAATCAGCAGTATATTCTGGATATTTTTGTGAAAGTTCTTTCACTTTTTCTTTGATTTTTTCTTTGATTTCTTGAGTTTCTTTTTGAACTTTTGGTGAAATATCTTGTTGAAACATATCTTCATTTGAGTCAATTCTATTATTTACATTTTCAAAATATAATATCAATTGATTCACGATTTCAATTTTTTGTCTTATAGGAGTTGTTTTATTTATTGCTTCATTATATTTTTTATCTATGAGAGAATCATTACTTGATCATCATATTTTTCCATCACTTGTAAATGAAATCATTTTTTCTAATTCTCATAATTGGTATATTTTTGCATTTAAATCTGCTTGAGTTATATTTTCATTTCATTGAGTTTCGGTATTTTCTGTTCCAGTTGGATTTTGTGCTTGTGTATCTGCCATAATTTATCAATTAAGAATTAATTTTTATATTTTTTCTCAATTTTCAATCAAGAAATCATGTATTGAGGTCAATATATTCTTGAAAAAATCTTTGTTCTATATTCGTTCTATTATACATTCCATTTACTTCAGCTCATCAGAGAACTGACACATTATTTTCTGTTATAAATTGTAGTTTCGTCGTTTCAATGTTATCAGAGTTTGATGCTATTCCAATAGATTTTAAAATAGTTTTTAAAAATGTATTGAATTCATTTTTATTGATAAAATCATCTTTTGAATTAAAAGTCATCGGATTTTCAAGAGTTTTAAAAATATTTTCTTTATATTTCCATAATTTTGATAATCATAATTCATCGAGAGTTTTTTTAAAATCAATCATATTGTTTAAAGCATTTTTATTTGTTAAAACCATGGTTAATTCTTGACTATTCATTTCTATTTTTGTTCCAGTTGGAGTATTGAGCGAATAGAGTCCTGGAGTAGTTTGTGTATACGATACTTGTGTTCCATCGGTATAAGAAAAAGTTGTTGCTTGAGTTGACGATGGTTCAATATTTTGTGGATGAGTTTGTATATTATCTTTAGCTTCTCTTTTTTGTTTTTCCTCTGGATATTTTTGATCAAATTCTTTTTGTGATTTTTCAATATTTTTGAGTTGTTTATTTAAATCAGTATCTTTTTTTCTGATATTACTGAGTACTGTTGAATAGTTAAGTGTTCAGTTTGCAACAGCTTGTATTTGAGGTGTAGTCATCTGAGATAAAATTCTTTGAGTAGCATTAGTAGAACTTGTATTTAAATCATTTTGTTTTTTAGATTTAGTTAGCTCTTGTAATTTTCTTGTTAATTCATCAATAAGATTTATATTTCAAGATTTCTTTGCTTGCTCGAGTTGTTTTGTATAATCACCCAATTTAAAACTTATTTTTGTACTTTCGTGAGTATTACTTACTTGCTGAGTTTCTAAAGATTTTTTTACAGTTTTTTCTTCATCAAGAGTTGCATGATTTTTTTCATTAAATTTATGAATTATTTTGAATACATTTCATAATTTTTCTGGAGTTAAATTTGAATTTATATTATTAATAAGTTCCTCTATAAGTTTTTCTTTTTTTTCTTTTGATAAAATTTTAGGAAGAGAATTAAAAATCATGAGTTTTAATTGAGAGTTTTTCTTTTCTCATTCATTTGCTAGTTTCGATATAATTTCTTTTTTTTCTTCTGGATTTAAATTTGAACTCTTTTGTAAGTTTTTTTCTAATTCTTGCGGAGTTTTTGACTCTAATATTTTATTGAAAAAATCAGAGATAGTCTTTTTTACTTTTTCAACGGTTTGTACTACCGTTTCTCAAAAATCTTTTAAAATTTGAGTAATTTTATCAATATTTCAAAATCAAATAGGATTCTCTTTAACACTATTATTTCTTACTACAAAATCTAATGTTTCTTTTGATTTTTTATCTCAATAAGTTTTCGTAAGATGTTCTTTTTTTAACTTATTATTTCCATTTAAATAATTCAAATAATTACGAATTTCTACATTTGAAATATTTTGAAGATCATCGGTTTTTAATCTCTTTTCAACTTCTGATAATGATTTGATGTAATTTCATTTTTCTTTCGAAAATCACATAATATTTCATTGTGAATCATATCCATTATGTCCTTTTCAGAAAGTTTTTTCTATCAATTTTCCTTGAAAAATATTGATATCTTTTTTATCGGTTAATTCAGATAGAGATGTTCTTTCATATCATATCTTTCAATCTGGTTTTGAAGTATATATTTTATTGGTATAATCAAGTGCTTTTTTTACTGTTTCATAATTCCAATCAGAAGAATTTATATCTTTATTGAGAAAGTTTGATATTTTAGAATATTCTATTTTTGTGTTTGTTCCTTTTGAATAATCTCAAACTTTTGAAACCAATCTATTCCATAGATTGGTTTCATCTCCTATTTTTTCATTTTCAGCCAGTAAAACTATATCAGTAAGTTCTGACATGATTTTTATTCTTTCTTCTTTCGATATCTTTTTATCATTTTTAATAGCTTCTTGAATAGATTTTTCTAAATCGATATATTCTTGTTTAAATTTATTATATAAATCATTATTTCATGTTTCTTTTACTCTTTTTAAAATTTCATATCATTCTTTTAAAGCACTTTGAACTTCATTATCATTTCAAACTTGATTTGATAAAATTTGATAATTTTTAATTTCTTGTAAATCCATAAGTTTTAATAAATATATAATTTCCTTTATTTTAGCATATATAAAGTTAAAAAGCAAAAAATGACTCTTAAATTATTATATTTTTGTTAAAAAAATTGTAAAAAATCATTTTTATTTATATACTTATAAAAATATTTTTTAATTCATACATATGATTTTAGATATAGATCAAAAAATACTGACTTCTTTTAAAGAAAAAGATATAAAAATTTATTTTTATGATGCTGGATGTGAGTGAACAAAAATTAATTTTACCACTGAATTTGAAAAAGCAGGACTTGAAAATATTTCTCTTTTGGGAAAAAATATCTTTTTTGAGTGAAAAGATAGTGATAAACTTGATGGAGCAAAAATTCTTCCAAAAGTTTCTGATAATTCTCAACATTCACAAAATGATAAATATTTATTTCTTTCTCCTAAAATACAATCCCGTTGTTCATGCGCGACCAGTTTTTCATTTGAGAAAAAACTCATAGAAAAAAGTAAATTAGAAAAGCTCAAATGAGCTTTTAAAAAATAACACTGAAAGTGTTATTTTTTTGAGTATGGGGGAGTATTAGTTTTTAGTCAGGAGTCATAGCATCGTATATTCCTCAATATATAAATCATCAAAGGTTATAAATAATCATTTCTTTTACATCATCTATTCATAAATTATCTTCAAAATAGACTACTCCAGAAGCTATTCATGTATTCAATGCTAATCTTTTATAACTCGATAATTTCGCATAACTATTCGCTTTATCTCATAAAATCAATATTTTAGATAAATCAGAAGTTTTATTTGTAGAATTTAAAAGAGTATCAATTATTTGAGTGAAACTTCTTCCTGGTTTTGTTAACTCACTAAATAAGTTTTTCAGATTCATTATTTCCTTTCAAGTATAATGAGATTTTTCAACCCATTTTGTAAATGTATCACTTAATTTTTGAATATACTCAATTTTTGGATTTGGTATTTTAGCTAAATCAACTCAAAAACTTTTTAAAATATTAGGGGTATTTTTATTTATATAAGTAATCAATTCATCTCACTGTAATACTGTTCTATCTTTTGTTAATACAACAACATCTCAACTTTCAAAAGATACCTTATGTCAATCTACTATTTTTGTTTTGCTTAAATTAGCTCATTTTATTAATGAACTTAATTTTCAAATTTGTTTTATTTCTTCTCAAACTTTTGTTAGGTCTATAATTTTTATTATATCATCTTTACTTCATCTTTTTTTAGTTCAATTCAATTCTATATATTCAAATTCAAATTTTCAAGTTAAATTACTTTTTCATGTATTTTTTATTTCTATTCATCAAATAGTTTCTGTTTTTCATACTGGTATTGAAGATATTTTTTTAGAAGCAATATTTTGAAATATTTTAGATTCGGTAGTTGAAAGAGTTTTTGCACTAGTATTTATTGTGTTTATATTTTTCCATTTATCAATATTAGTATTCACTCATTCAATAAATTCATCTATAGTTGCTTTTCTTTGTAATGATGGTTGTCAAAGAGGTCCAATTTCTAATATTTCTTTTCAACTTCTTCAAGAAATATTACGTATTGTCCAAATAGTTCCATCATCTGCTAAGAATTGAAGATGACTTTCAACATCATTAGGATTTACACTTTTTCTTATTTTACGAATATCAGATTTATTTATGTGTCTAGTGGTAAAATTTTCAATATTTGTTGGTTTTATACCTGTAATTTTTGTAGTATCTTTTGCTTTATTGAATGAATTTTTCATCATTTCAGCTACTTTTGTCTTCATTTCTCAAAATTTTGCTAATCTTTCAGGAGATAATTTAGAAATATATTTTGCAAGTTTTTCTCATTTTGTTAATAACCTTACTCATGGGATAACTCAAACTCATGCAAGTATATTATCAAGTAATTTTTTATCAGTTCTATATTCTTCTGGGATAGCTCCAGAATTTTTTAATAGAGAAATCATCAAATCTTCATCTTTAAAAGCATCTACAGCTCAATAGGTTCATCAAATAACAGCTCAAGGAATAGCCCAAATTCAAGTAGCAAATGTAGCGACATCATTTCCTAATAATACTCATACTCAAGCCATATACCACATAGTAGCATCACTTTCTATTTTTTCATCTGCTGTAATTAATAAACTCAACTCACTCAGTTCATCTTTATTGTATCATATTTTTTTAAAAAATGATACATCAGTTTTAGTATCAAAAATATCCCAATTATTACTATTTGCATCTAAGATTTCAAATGAAGTCCAAGTTTTATCAAATTCTCCATCATCTGTGAGAATAGCACGAAACATTGCATTGATTTGATCAATTTTCTTTTGTTCTTCTGGGGTAGGTGTATTTATTTTATTACTTTCTACTAAAACATAAGCACTTGGTAAAACTTGAGAATTTGTTTTTTCAAATAAATCTTTTATTTGGTTATTTATAATCCATCTATTATTTTTAAAATTATTAAGTTTTCAATAATCTTTCATTTCTTTTGTTTTTAATGCTTCTATTTTCCCATCAATAAGTCATACCTTTCTCGAAATTGATTCTATAATTTTGTTCGTAATACCTGCATCTAATCAAGTCAGTTTTATTTGAATAAAATTTTTATACCCTTTCAGTAGTTTAAATAAATTTAATCAAAGACTATCAAGGTCTTTTGGTAACTTTTCTGATGTGTTTTTATCTAATTTAAAATAAGCACTAATTTCTTTTTTTTCTTGATCACTGATTACTTCTCAATTTATTGCTTCAGCTTCACTTTGACTTCCTTCTCAACTTGCAACTCATGCAACTCCAGCTCCAGCCACAACAGCAGGAGTATTAATAGTACGGCTCTCTCTTTCTAAATAAGCTCACATAGGTTCATTTGGATTCATTTTTGAATCTCAAATAATATTTTTTCTATCTTTATATAATTCCTTAAAGATATATTCATAATATTTTTTATCTTCGTCTGATATATCTTTAATTCAAATACTTGTAAAGTATGTTTTTAATTTTTCTGGATTTTTTTCAATGTCAAAAATTTTTAAATTACTCGCATCTGATTTTTTAAAATTCTCATTTTTTGATAATGCTTCCCATTTTGCTTGTAATTGAGGTTTATCTAATCATCAATTTTCATCATTTTCAAAAAGATGATTATGTTTATCAAACAAACGATTTGGTTGTTCTACTGCTGTTTCTCCTTGAGAACTTGGTTTTTGTGGTTTTTTTTCAGCTTTATCGAGTCCATTTTTTATTTGTTCTCCAGCCCAACTCATTCATCCTCCAGCAATTCACATTCATGCAAGGAATCACATTAAAGCTCATCATTTTCATCACATAAAAGCTCAAATAATCCCAAATATAACTCACAATAATCATCATCCATTATTAAAAGCTTCTTTGAAAGCTTCGATTGGATTATTTTTCCATTTTCTTGCTACTTCTTTTGCTTCATCTTCACTTTTTATTCCAAGAGCATATTTTTGTTCTTCTTTAAGAGTATTAATGGCATGAAAAAATCAAGCTTCTATTTTTGTTGAAGATTTTTGATAGCCATCAATAGCATTTTCTTCGATTCATTTTTTTTCATTATAGTAAATATCATCAAAGAAAGTGAGTAAAAATTCTTTGTCAGCTTGATTATCAGTGATAGATAATTTAATATATTCTTTAAAATTCAGAAAACTCTGTTCATCGGCAAAATTTTCTTTTTTTATCGTGATTCATCATGTTTTTATATCAATTTCCATTCCGTATTTTTTGAAATTGAGAGCATATTTTTCCATCAATCTCCCGGCATATTCACTGGTTGTTCATGGTTTTTTATCCGTTTCAATCAAATACCCATCCAGACTCGAAGTTCTATATAAAAGAGCTTTATTGAGACCAGAAATACTTATTTTTCATGATTGAATATAACTATTAAGTAAACTTTGATATGCCATTGTTTCTTCATGAGTTGCAATATTGAGGTTTGATCTCAAGCTTTGTACTCAAGCTTTGAGAGTAATTTTTTCATTTTTTATTTGTTCAATAGAAACTCATCTTTTATTGAGTCCAGACAAAATTCATCAAAGTAAAAATGGTTTCATTTCTTCACTCGTTTCGGTATAAATGTCTAAATATGTTTTCACTAAATCAAGAGGCATTTTATCTTCTTCGATAGCTTTTTTTAATTTCTTTAAAGAATCTTGTGTTTCTGCTTCGGTTTTTATTTTTCATAATTCAACCTTTACTGGTGGTTGTGGTTGAGGTGATGGAACTGGTGTTTCAGGTGATGGATTTTGTCATTGAGTTTCTGCCATATTTTGTACATTAAAATATAAATATGTTTTATTTTACCATATATTTTTTTATTTTGCAAAAAATGAGCTATTTTTTTATTTTGCAAAATAGAACTTTTTTTATAATATAAATTTGAATTTTATTTTTACATCTATTTTTTCCTATGTTGTACAGACTTTTTAAATACTCAATTAAAAATATTTTAAGAAATAAATTTTTATCATTTTCTTCGGTTTTGGTTTTAGCTTTGCTTATGTTTTTTATCAATATATTGATGATTCTCCATAATTTAAGTAATAATCTTATTGAAGCGATTAATTCAAAACTGACTATTTCACTCTATTTAAAAGATGAATACCCAAAAGATTCGATTGATGTTACAAAATTAACCAATGATATTGAACGAAAAACTCCAAATATCAAAATAGAATATAAATCAAAAGATGAAGTTTTAGAAGAAATGAGGAAAAAAGATGAAGAATTAGTGAGTATTATCAAATCACAAAACCCACTTCCAGCAACCCTCAATCTATCAAATATAGAAATGAAAGAATATGAAATTCTCAATACTATTATTGAATGAAAACTCTATGTACTTTCTGATTTTAAAACCAATTCTATTTTTGATTATAGGACTCAATATGAAAGAATTATCAAAATAATTTGAATATTAAAAACCTTAAAACTCGCATTATATATTATTATTTGAGTATTTTTACTTTCTATATTTGTGATTACCTATTCTATTATTTGAAATTTTATTTATCATTATAGAGATGAAATTTATATAACGAAACTCGTATGAGGAAGTAATAATTTTATATATGGTCCTTTTGTTTTTCAATGAATTATATATTCCATTATTTGATTTTTTCTCAGTACCAATATTTTTTTATTTGTCGTAAATAATATCAGTATTTTTTTTGATAAATCAAAAGTAAAAGAGTATATTGTCAATAGTGATTTAAATTTTATACTTCTTTTACAACTTTCTATATTTATTATTACTGGTGCTTTGAGTTCATTTTTATCTTCAAGAAAATATATGAAAAACAATTAATTATTAACGATAATTTTCTATGTGGTTTTTTAAAAATTATTGAATCCTCGGACAAAATGCAAGAAACCTCCATTATATTAGTGAGTATAATGATGATTTAGCAAAAAAACTTGCTGACTCAAAACTCAAAACAAAAGAATTTTTATCCAATAAATGAGTCCGTATTTCTGAAAATATAGCCGTTTTAAAAAATCATACTGAGTGAAATAATTTTGATTTGAATTCACTTCCACTTCCCTTTGTTATCAAACCAAATGCATGATATGGATGAAAATGAATTCTTGTTTTTGATACAAAAGATGAAAATGGAAACTTTATTTCAAATGATCATCAAATATTTTCTCTTCAACAACTCAAAGATCATACCAATGATATACTTGATTGATTTTATTCATTATCATGATCAAGAGATAGTGTTATCTTTGAACACAAAATTGTACTTGACCATTCTATAGAATTGTTATGAAAATTTTGATTACCAGATATAAGAGTTATAGTTTTTAATTCGATTCCAGTTATTGCGATGCTGAGAGTTCCAACACAAAATTCAAAATGAAAAGCAAATTTGCATATGGGAGCTTGTTGACTTGGAATTGATATTTGATCTGGAAAAATTACCTATATCACTCAGTTTAAAAAAATGATAAAATCTATTCCTGGAATTGGAGATGTGAGATGAATTGAAATTCCACAGTGGGAAGAAATATTGAAATTAGCCGTAAAAGTACAACAAATTACCAATATTTGATATGTTGGATGTGATATCGTTTTAGATAATACTTTTGGCCCAATTTTGCTTGAAATGAATGTAAGACCTGGTTTAGAAGTACAAGTAGCTAATAAAATTCCTCTTTTGGAAAGACTGAAAAAAGTATCAAATATTAAAGTAAATTCTGTGGAAAAATGAGTGAGATTGGCTCGTGATTTATTTGGATGAGATATAGAAGAAAAAATTAAAAATATTTCTGGAAAAAAAGTATTGTGAGTAAAGGAATATATAGAAATATATATCCATGAAAAACCTATAAAATCTATTTGTGAAATAAGAATTATAAAAAGCCAAAGTTATATCAATAAAGGGTATCTTATCAATTTTTTAAAATATGATGAAAATAAAATCACTTCTGATTTTGTAAAATTAAGATGTTCTTTGATGTGAGAAATAAGAAATATTAAATTTTATTTTACTGAAATTGTTGGACCAAATATACTTCTATGAAGGGATGTTTTAGGTTGATTTCTTATTGATCCGTTTAAATATAAAGAACATGATTTACCAATAGATAATCATCCTTTTATAAAAGAAAAAAATACTGTTATTTTAAAGTGACACCAAGAGCAACTCATGAAACTTGATAAAGAAATAGTAGAAATTGATAAAAAACTCAATATTTTAAAAATCATTACTCCAAAAAATATTCCATCTGAAATGCTCAAATTTGTTCATTCTCAATGACAATATATTCCTCAATTAGAATATAATGAAATGACACTTGATATTGCAAATATATTTAAAAAAGTTTCAGATATTGAAATTCCAGATATTCCATTGTCACAAATATATAAAAAAAAGAAAGAAGAAATAATTGATAAACTGTACTTTCTGAAAGCTTTTCAAGATCAAAATATCAAAGATCTTAATAAATATTCAAAAATTTTATACGGAGATATTATAGGAGATAATTTGGAATATGCACTGAATATACTCCAAGAAAAAGAAAAAATTATTCCTGAAATAGAGTTTCTTACTTTTGATGAAATAAAAACATCTATCAATACATTTAATCATATTTATTGAATCCAAATTGAATTAAAAGAAAAACATATTGTTTCCAGATTTATGATGAGTGGAAATAAGTTATGTATTAAACCTGGAGCAAAAGTTGGAAAAAAAGAAATAAGGTCGATTATTGCCCATGAAATTGAGTGACATTATTTGAGAAAATACAATGGATTGAAGTCAAAATATACCATTTTTTCACATGGAACGGCTTGATATCAAACTATTGAAGAATGAATAGCTACCTATAATCAAAATAAATTTCTTACCAAAACAGATCTCAAATATTTTTATAATCTGGAAAGGTATTATTTTATAGATTTTTATGTAAAAAATAATTATCAAGAACTTTTGGAAGAATTTAAAAAACAATATTCCAATGATTACGAAACTATTTTTAGATATTTAGTGAGAATGAAAAGATGAATAAAAAATATTGGAGATCATTATTGTTTTACGAAAGATTTAGTGTATCTCAATGGATATATGGAAGTAAAAAATTTTATTCAGAATGGATGAAATATAAATGAATTATATTTTTGAAAAATAAATCTCGAAGATTTAGAACAAATAAAAAAATCAGAATTTTTAGATATGAAAATAGATGATTTAAAAATTCCTTTATTTATTTAAAATTTATTATGAAAATTGAAAATATTCAAGATATAAAAGAAATATTTCAAAATATTTCTGGAAAAAGTTATTGAATATGAATAACGGCTTTTATGAGAATTTTACCAGCCTTGTTCTTATGAAATAAATTTGAAATTATTTGTTGTAAAGATAGTTTAGATAATAATATTTTTTCAAAAATTACGAAAATTACATCTTTACAAAAAGAGTGAGAATATTTAGAAGAATTAAATACTCTGAGTATTTTAAAGTCAGAAAGTGTAAAAAAAATGTTTTCTTGAGAAAAAAATATAAATTTATTTTTGTATAAAAATAATGATGCTATTGAAAAATTTTCTAGGGAAAATAACTATAATATTATTTGAAATCCAAGCAATATAAGAGATAAATATGAAAATAAAAAAATATTTAGAGAGATACTCCAAGATATTTGAGTTGAGGTAATTATTTGAGAAAATGTTGATTATAACTTTTTTATGTGAACAAGTTATAACTATTTTATTCAAAAATATGGAGAAAATATAGTAATTCAATTACCAGATATTCTTATTTGATGATGACTTGGAACCATTTTTATAAATAGTGAAAAAGATTTTTCAGATTTTAAAGAAAAAATAAAAGAAAAAACTTATAAAAAAACTATCATTAATAGTTTGAATATAACAAAATTTATTTCTGGAATAAGTTCCAGCATTACTTGATGTTGTACAAAATATGGAACTTTTACTACCAATATTCAGATGCAAATCATTGATATTCCAGAAGTCGTAAATATTTCAAAATGAAATGGTATTTTTTGCTGACATGATTGGTCTTTTAAAAAGTATTCATATAATGTAAATAAAAAAGCTCAAGAAGTAACTGAAAAAATTTGAAATTATATGTATAAAAATGGCTACAAATGAATTTTTGGATTGGATTTAATTGTTGATGAAGAAAATGAATATGTATATATTATTGAATGTAATCCAAGATATACTGGGGCTTTTCCTATGACTTCATTTATCGATTTAAAAAATGATGTGATTCCTATGGATGTTTTTCATATTTTAGAGTTATTAAATATTGATTATGATATAGATTTTGATACAATAAATTCTTCGTACAAATATTATAAAAATTGAAGTCATATTATAGTATCAAATAAAAATAAACAAGAGATTCTTATTAAGAAAGATTTACTTCCCTGAGTGTATAGATTTGAGAGAAATGATTTAAAATATTTAAGAGAATGATTTTCTTATACAGATTTGCACAACAATGAAGAATTTATTATTATTGATGGAAATCCAAAAACTTGAGATAAGATTAGAGGAGCCGGAGAATTATCAAGATTTTGTCATATACTTTTTCCTTGTGAAATTATGAAAAACCCAAAAGAACTTAATAATAAAACACAAGAAATAATAAAAAATATTTATAAAATATATACATAATCTATGAAAAATATACTTTTTAGTTATCCGCATTCTTCTTTATATATTCCAGAAGAGATAAAAGAAAGATTAAATATATCTCAAGAAGATTTAGTTGTATCTATGGATTTTGGAACAGATAGATTTTTCTCTTGATTTGATACGGCAAAAGTTTTTTCTGAAATTCATTTTTTGTTTTGAAATCTTAATAGACATATTTCTGGTAATCATTTGCTTACAGGAAAATCATATAGTCAATTTAACTGATTATTTCCAAAAGAATTAATTCATAATTGAAAACCGGTTTATAGAGAATCAATACCATTATCCGAGGCAGAAAAACAAAGAATTCTAGACTTATATTATATTTCATATTATAATAAACTGGTTCATTTTATTCTTTCTTGAAAAATAGATTTTGTTATTGATGTGCATTCTTGTGATCCAATTGCTTTTTGAAATCAATCGTGATGATGAGAAAGAGCCGATATAATTTTATGAAATTTATGAGATGTAAATTGACAATTAAATCCAGAAAAGTGATATATTACTTTTTCCAGTGAATTACTTCAAAAATTAAAATGATTATTAGAGAGTTATTGATTATCAGTTTCACTCAATTCCCCTTTTGCTTGATGAAATATAACCCAACAAATAGGAAAGCAAATCCCTACTTTACAAATTGAAATAAATAAAAGAGTTTATATGTCAGATGATTTAGTTTGAATTGAATGGGAAAAGTTCACAAAAATAAATAATATTTTAGAAGAAGTGTTTAAAAAAATATAAAATCAATATTTTTTGATTTTAAAATAAAATTCTGTTATAATCAAGAAAAATATTTAGTATAAGATATTTGTATGAATACATGGGATACTCAAACATCTAAAATTGAACAAATAAAATCATTATTTAATTCACCTTTATGAGGTATTTTCAAATATATTCAAGAGAGGGATAATTTTTTAAATGATAATTTTTTTTGAAAAGAAACAAATATTGATCAAGATATAATCGATGGTGTGATCAAAAAATTAAACCAAAAGCTTCAAGAAATCAAATCTCAAAAATATGAAATAAAAAATTTAAATATAAACAGTACACAAAAGAAATTTCTCATCAATTCGTTAAATATTACTGGTTTAAAATATATAATGTTTAAAAGTAGTGTTTATTTGGAAGCTGAGAAATTTGGATATAAAATAACTCATAAACAAAGAAAAATATTACTAAAAAGGATTAATAAATTACAAGATATCGTTTATTGACCAGAAATATCTGATATAAAAGAAGAAAAAGACCAAATATTATCACTTTTATCAAATTTATTAAATGAAAATAATAAAAAAGTTACTTGAGAGGAAAAATGAATCTTCGAAGATTTTTTAGATAGTTTTGACTTTAAAAAACTAGATTTAAAGAAAAATAAAGATAGTAAAAAACTTACCAATACATTTTTATCAAAAAGTCAAGTTATTCAAATTTTTCAATTAGTTTTAGATGTATATAGTTTAGATTGATGGATTGTTTCTGTGGAAAAAGTTTGAAATTTTTCAGTCAGAAAAGAAGAAAAAAAAATAATACTTCCTGAGGAAAAAATAGAAGCATTATCAATAAAAAGAATATTCCAATTAATAGATCATGAAATTTGAGTTCATGCAATGAGATGATTTAATACAATGAAAACATTACATACAAATTGAGAATGATATTTAGAAGGTGAAGAATGATTTGCAACAGTATCTGAATTATTATTTGATAATAATTTGCAAGAAATCACAGTTTTGCCAACAATTCATCACATAACAACATTTATTGGTGAAAATTATAATTTTACTGATACAAAAAAAATATTAGAAATATTTTATAAACTAAATTGATTCACTTATGATAAAGCCTCTAAAGAAGCTCTAGATAGAGCATTAAGAGTAAAAAGATTTGTGAGTTTTAAAGAAAAATGAGCAAATAGAAAAGATGTGAGTTATACGAGAGGGCAAACTCAAGTAGTTAATTACTTACAAAATAATCAAAATAATGAAGATTTTATAAAAGATTTTTATTTTTCTAAATTAGCATTACATGATATTTGATTAGTGAAAGCATTCAGAGATATATTGTGAATAGATAAAAATGAATTAAGATATCCACTTTGGATTTGAAAAATTTTATATAAAAAATTATCGTGAGAAAAAATATTTTTAGACCAACTAAAAGAAGAAGATTTTAGATTTAAAAATATTGAAAAAATTTCTTTTGATATAAAAAGAAAAATCATTTCTATTTTATGAATCATTCATAAGAATTAAAATATATAATACAGGAATGTAATATGTCATAGAAAGAGAATTAAATAAAAAAATAAATAATATCAATTATTTTGAAAAATAAATTTGCATTATTTTTAATATTTAATATAATCCTACTCGCTTT
>JAVHSE010000039.1:0-3806 GCA_036172015.1 Patescibacteria group bacterium
TTGACAAAATTATGTAAAAGTTTATAAATTAGAAAAGATAAAAACAAAAACAAAAACATTTTTATATATTATTATTTTATGAATATGAAAAAAATACCTTTGTTTCAAAAGTTTTTATCTGTTTTTTTACTCTCAATTTTTCTTTTCAATTTTATAGTTATTCCAAAAACTATAGCCGTTTCTACCAATTGATTGGCAAATCCTTGGACTTTGGAAAAAGCAGAGCATCTTGCGAGAAGAGCTCTCTTATGAGTAGATACCACTATTATAAATAATCTTTTTCAGGCTGGTTCAGCAACTGCAGCTGTAGATAGTTTATTTCCAGATCAAAATTGACCGGATAGAACCGAGTATAATAATCTCATACATTCACTCACATCAAGTACTGGATTTACTTTTACTGGAGCATCATCGATGTATCAACTCTATAATTTAAAATATGCAGCTGATCCATATCAAGCAAAAAGAAAACTTTTTTCTGTTTTTGAGGATATTTTTTCTTCCAATGTCTATGGATGAGTCATTAAATATAAAGACATTAATGACACACACGAACTTATTTATTCAGAAACTCTTTGAAATTATAAAAATCTTATCAAAAAAATTCTCTATAATGATGGAAATCCAGGAGATTTTACCGAAAGTCAATTTTTAGATCTATTCAATCAAAGTAATAAAAGATATCCAAATGAAAATTATGCGAGAGAATTATTACAACTTTTTCTCATGGAAGAATATAAACCTCTTGAAAATAAAGATCTTTGAAATATAAGAAATTACGAAGAAACCGATGTAGCTAGTTTTGCAAAAATATTGTTTGGTTTTACCTATGATGTTGGATCTACGAATCATATAGTAAGCTATCAAATACCATCATATAGTTGATCAGATATAAGAAATGTAACATTTTTAACAGGAGCTTTAAAATCAGGAGATAATTTTTCTTTTTATAACACTGATTCATGAACTATAGATTTAGCTTCAATTCAAGCAGGATGATGAGCTAGTCTTCGTGATAATGCAATAAATTATATATTTTCAAAAAGAGAAGAAGCTATTGCTTTGGCTTTAGCTAACAAATTATTGAGATTTTATGTCACTGAAAATCCAAATTCATCAGAATTAAATAGTTTTGCGAATATTTTAATACAAAATAATTTTGATATTTTTCCAAGTATAAAATGGTTGTTATCAAATGATATGATGTATAGTGATATAGCAATGAATGAACTCAGATATAAAAACCCTTTAGAACTTGCTTTTTGATCTCTCAAACTTCTCAATCAAACTCATTCAGGAGTTCTTGATCCGATGATTTATAATACGAGTTTACTCTCAAATCTTGGGTGGGAACCATATACTCAAAATTCTATTTTTGGTCGTGATTGATTTGATAAAAATGATAATTTTTTTAATGCAAATTTACAAAATAAATGGATTACCTATGTTCCAAAACTTACCTATTCTTGAAATGGAAGAACCACGAGTGCTTATGATTTACTTTCGAGTATTTCGACATGAACACTGACTACTGATGAGCTAATTAGTACTTTTGAACAAAAACTTTTACTTGGAAGAAGTCTTGATTCAGTCACCAAATCTTCTTTAATAAATTTTTTAACTACTAACGAACAAGGAAGTGGAGTTGTTTTTGATTCTAATACTCAAAAAGAAAAAATAGAATCACTCGCAACTATTATGATGACATTACCAGAATTTATAATAAATTCTGGATGGGATAGACCAAATCAAGCTATAAATGAAACCTCATTTTTAAATGAAACTCAATCTAAAATCATATTTGTTGATTTATGATGAGGATATGATTATCTTAATAATTTTTTTACAAAAAAGAACTTTACTGATATGCAAAATCTCAGACCAACTCTCAATAGAAAATGAGATGAGCTTGTTGATCTTGGAGAATATTATATGGAAAATCATATAGCTTATTGAAGTGGTGGAAGTAATGGATTAAAATCATTATATGATAATTGAGAATTAAGAATTTTTAACAGAGCTGGAACGAAAGATCATTCCAGAGATCATGATCAAGCATCAAAAGCTATTCAATCTTGTGATAGTTTTACTACTACCAATGTTGATGGAAGTTTTTGAAAATTTATAAAAAATGAAATTCCAAGTAATACTATGGTTATTGGAAATTCGAAACCTTATGCATTGAGAAATGGAAAGTATATAAATATATGAGCATGAGGAAATATTTTAAATAATGAAAAACTTTCTTTAGCAAAAAAAACACAAATGCTGAATACTCTCAGAAATATTTGAAATACAAAAATATTTCCTGAAAATACGGCTTGAGTATTTAAAGATGCTATTACTATAGATACTATTGGAGCTATAGCAAAATCAAATACTCCAAGAGATGGTGCTGGATATGGAAATAGTCAAAATTATGATTTTATAAAAACCATGCTGAATAATGGTTATGGAAAAGCATTTTATATGTTCGCAGATGGATGATATGATACTCATGATAAACAATTACCGAATCTTGATCTCAATATTAATAAAGTGATTACTGCTCTGGTTGGATTTTTTGATTCTGTTAAAGCAAATCAAGATATTACTATAGTGTTATTTTCTGAATTTGGAAGAACTATAAAAGAAAATGGATGAGGTGGAACTGATCATGGGAAATGATGAATTATGTGGGTACTTACCAGTAATCCTCAACTCAAAAAAAATCTTCCTCAAAAAATTTATGGAGATGTTGATGTTACAAAAGAAAAAGAAGATTTACTTTGAGTCGGAATATATTATGATTCTATATATGCAAAAATCGTAGAGGCATTGTATGCAAAAACTGGAATTTATACTCATACATTAGAAGATGATATCAATACTTCAATTCCAGTAGTAACGAATTTTAATACTTATTTAATACCAAATGGATCAAATTATTCTACCAATATCAATTTTGATATAGAAAGTCCGAACTTTGCTATCACTTCTGCTTCTGATGTAAAAATAAAATATTGAAAAGATCTCAACAATCTTACACATACGATAAATAATTGGGAAATACAATATGCTTCAAATGCTCTTGTGAAAGGAAATAAAATAAATTTCACCAAACAAGTAAATAGTAGTACATGATTTGCATATGAAATAAAAATTTCAAACAATCAATATGCTCAAAACATACTTACTTGAATAGTAAATACAACTCCGTATAAAACATGAAATCTCATTATTTCAGATATTCAAGATACTGTTTTAACATCTTTTCATAATAAGATCATATCTTGAGAAGAGACGATATCAAATAAAATATTACTTGGACAAACTCTTGTTTCTAGTACAACAACAGGAACTGGGGATACTTTGACTGGAATAATAATAGAAACTCCGAAAATTTTGACAAAATGAAATGGAATTTCTCTTACAATTCATTCTGGATCAGTAAATATAGAAAAATTATCAGGATCATGAATTTGGTATGGAAGATTTTTATTAGGTGATTTTGTTGATAAAAATATTATTTTTTCTTCATGATCACAAACAAACCTTTGAGAAAAAATGAAAAATCTCAATGTCGAAAAAACAATAAAAATATGAGCTGATACTCTCTGAGTAGGACTTGGTCTTGATAATTTTGTCGAGATATGAGTAGATTGACTCAAAGTAAATACTCAGTATAAAATGGTGTCAAGTGAAGATCTTCAAAATTGGAAATATATGACTGGATTTACGACTGATATAAATGGAAAATGATTATTTCTAACAAATCATTTTAGCTATTTTGCTTTTATAAATGATGTTATTATACCTCCTGTTAC
>JAVHSE010000039.1:3906-14310 GCA_036172015.1 Patescibacteria group bacterium
TGTTACCCCTCCTGTTACCCCTCCACCTCCTGTTTATTCTGGATGATGAGGTGGTGATTGATGATGAGGTTTAATAAAAGACAATTGTCCTACTTGAGATAATTCTCCAAGTTATTATGATAAAATATGTTGAGAAAAAAATATTGAAATTGTAAAAAAAGAAGAACCAAAAGCCATAATTACGAAAAATAAACTCTATTACCAAAATTTAAAAAAACAGATATTACTCAATAGAGCGAAGAAAAAAACCAATACAAAAAAATTACAAAAACTTGAATATCATGGATATGAAATATATTATATTACTTGATATAATATGAAAGAAATTACTATGAAAATATTAAATAGTACTCGTCTTTCTCAGTCATATAAAACAAATTACATCAATAGAATAAATGCTTATATAGAAGCAAAATATAACTATGATGTGGCAAATATAAAAAGGAGAGAATTAAAAAATAAACTTATTAAGCAAACTATTTTATTACAAAGAATATTAAAAAAGTAAATAAGTAATCCATTTGATATAGAATTGTATTTTTAAATCTTTCTCATCGAAATAAAACCATGTTTCACAATATAAAAACATCAAAAAAAGTATCCCTCTACTTTTCATTTTTTAGCTTTATATCACTGATTATTTTGCTTCTATGAGTCAATATAATTTATTTTAGTATTTGGTATAATGATCAAAAAAATGAAAGTATATACGATATGAATATGAATTATAAAAAATATTCGATTCCTGAAATGAATACATGAAATAAAAAAAGTTTTAAAGATTATATTTTACAAAAAGATGCGGTTATTATTTGAAATGATTGACAGATAGTATGTTCAAATTCGGTGAGTAAAAAAACTCATGATACCGCACAGAATTTCACAAATAAATTATTTTTTAAAGATGAAAATAAAATTTATCTTATTTTTTCTGAACATTATGATGAAATTGGTGAAGTAAAAATATTTTTTGACACCACTCCATATATTAAATCACAAGTGATGATTATAAAAATCAGTTTTTTTATCATATTATTTTCTGTAATATTTCATTATTTTCTTTGAGAATTTATAGTCAAAAAATCACTTAAAAATCTGAATATTATAAAAAATTACTGCCAAAAATTAGATATTAATGAAACAATGGAATCATTGAAAATAGATGGAAATAGTGAGGATGAAATTATTATTGTTGCAGAAAAATTAAATACTGCTTTTACAAAAATAAAAAATCAAAATGAAAACTTGAAACAATTTATAGCCGATGTCAGTCATGAATTCAAAACACCTTTAATGGCTTTAAATTCAAAAAATGATCTCTTTACTATAAAAAATGAAAAAAATATTTTAGATAAAAATGAAATCACTGATTTTTTAGATTATAATAAAAAATATATTAAAAAATTAGATAAAATGCTTGAAGCATTGTTTTTGATAACAAGATTAAAAGATAAAACTATACAATTATATCTTATAAAAACACATATTCGATCACATATTTCTACTTTAATAAAAGAAAAACAAATAAAAAATATTGAAATACAATGAGATTTAGAATTAAAAATTGATCATACCACTTTTGATATTATTATAGAAAATCTCATCAATAATGCTATCAAATATGGAAACAATAAAAAAATTATTCTCTTATTGAATAAAAAATTTATTTCAATAAAAGATAATGGAATATGAATCAATCAAGAAAATTTAGATAAATTATTTGATAATTTTTTTCAAGAGAATAATGAAAGTGAATGATTTTGAATAGGATTATATTTAGTAAAAAGATTACTTGATATTTATGAGTGGAAAATAGAAGTATTCTCGGAAAAATGAAAAGGAAGTGAATTTAAAATTTATTTTTAAAATATGAAAAAAATACTTTTAGTAGAGGATAATAAAGATATTTCTAAAAATATTACAGAATATTTACAAATGAATCATTTTGAAGTCATTCAAGTTTTTGATTGAGAAAAAGCTTTATATGAAGCTCTCAAATATGATTATAATTTAATTTTACTTGATATTTGACTTCCAAAATGAAATTGATTTTATCTTTGTGAAAATATTTTAAAAAATAAACAAGTTCCTATTATTTTTATCACAGCAAGAGAACTCATTGAAGATAAAATCTTTTGACTCAAAATATGAGCCAAAGATTATATAGTGAAGCCGTTTGATTTAAGAGAATTACTTTTGAGAATAAATATTCATATTGAAAAACAAATAACTAAAAATACTATTTTTGAACAAAATAACATAAAAATAGATTTTGAAAAAAGAATTATATTGAAATGAAAAAAAAGTATTTCCATTCCATCAAAAGAATGAGATATATTACAAATCATTATAAATAATTGAAAAAATATAACTTCACGAACTTCTATTATTGAGTTAATATGGTGAGAAAAAGCACTTTTTGACAGCGATTGAAAACTTGATGTTTATATTTCACATTTGAGAGATAAATTAGGAAAAGATTTTATAAAAACAGTGAAAGGAGTTTGATATACTCTATAAATTATCTCTTAAGGTAAATTTAAGGTAACTGAGTATAAGTATGTTACTTTATTTTTTTAAAACTTTGCTTATGAAAACAGTTTGATTTTTATGAATAGTCATTTTATTTACACTTACTTCTTGTAGTACTATAAAAGCACCAGAAAGTACAAATATAAAAGAAACAACCCCTAATATTTCTCAAACAAATATTGATACTCCTGAAAATATTACAGAAGTACCAGTGACTAAAACAGAGTGAGTAGTATGATGAGTATATCAAAACTATGATATATCAAAATTATCTGATACTAAAACAAATATATTATTTTTTGCAGCAACTTGGTGTCCTGCTTGTCAATGAGCTGATAAAAATTTATCAAGTGAGAATATTCCACAAAATTTAAATATATTAAAAGTTGATTATGATACATATACTGATTTAAAAACGAAATATGAAATAACTATGCAACATACATTTGTACAGGTTGATAAAGATGGAAATATGATAAAAAAATGGTCTTGATCTAACAATTCAGCAGATATTCTCGCACAAATAAAATAATATATAATAATTGGCATTAGAATATATTTGAGAAGAAATATAAATAAATAAAATATAATAATAATATACTATGGAACTCATTTTACTATCATTTTTTGCAGGAATATTAACAGTTTTAGCACCGTGTGTGCTTCCACTGTTACCAATTATACTAGCAAAAACAAGTGAAAATATTCAAGATAAAGTTGCTCCATATATAATAATTGCTTCTCTTTGAGTTTCCATTCTTATATTTTCTTTGCTTATCAAAGCATCAACACTATTTATTCAAATACCTCAATATTTTTGGGCATATTTTTCTGGATGAGTCATATTTTTATTTTGAATAATTACTATATTTCCAAATATATGGAAAAAAATTGCTTCAAAAACAAAAATTGATCAAAAATCAAATGAAGTATTTACTCAATCTACTCAAAAAAGTTGAATATATAAAAATATACTCATTTGATTTGCTCTTTGACCAATTTTTTCGAGTTGTAGTCCAACTTATGCTTTGATTTTAGCCGTTATTTTACCACAAAGTATATTTATCTGAGTATTAAATTTAGTCAGTTATGTAGTGTGACTTGGTTTGATTTTGCTTATCATTGCAATATTTTGACAAAAAATAGTTTCAAAATTAAAAATATTTGCCAATCCAAATGGATGGTTTAAAAAAATATTATGAATTGTATTTTTAATTATTTGATTTATGATATTTACTTGATATGATAAAAAAATAGAAACTTATCTCATTCAACATGGATATTATATAGATACGAGTAGTTTTGAATGAAATATTGTTGATACATATATTAAATAATTTTTAATACATAAAAAATATGAAAACAATATATATTGGTGTACTATGAGTAGTTTTTATTATTTTTTTGAGTATATTTTTTAAAATAAATAGTGAAACTATGGAAAAAAAATGAAAAATAAATACAGCAAATCTCAGTGAAGCAATATTTGCTGGAGGTTGTTTTTGGTGTATGGAATGAATTTTCGAAGCACAAGAATGAGTTTTTCAGGCAATTGCTTGATATGCTTCTTGAAATGAAAAAACGGCAAATTATAAAGATGTGTCTACTGGAAAAACAGATCATAAAGAATCGGTGAAAGTTTTCTATGATCCAAATATTATTTCTTATACAACTTTAGTTAAATTATTTTGGACACAAATTGATCCTACAAATCCAAATTGACAGTTTGCAGATATTGGTCCTCAATATCAAACAGCAATTTTTTATAAAAATAATGATGAAAAAAAAATTGCAGAAATATCAAAGCAAAAATTATGAGACTCAAAGAAATTTGAGAAACCCATCGCAACACAAATACTTCCATTCACCACTTTTTTCCCTGCAGAAGAATACCATCAAGATTATTATAAAAAAAATTCACTTCATTATAAAAGCTACAAAAAATGAAGTGGAAGAGCTGATTTTATTGAAAAAAATTGGAATGAAAAGGAAAAACAAAAAACAAATCTTCAATATATAGATTATGATGAAAATATTATAAAAACTTATTCATGAAGAATTTTACTTTTTTTTCATGCTGAACGGTGTTCAAGTTGTAACAATATAGAAAAACAAATTTTACATGCAAAATTACCAACTGATCTACTCATTCTCAAGATTGATTTTGATAGTCAAAAAGATCTGACACAAAAATATTTAATTTTAACTCAATCAAGTTTTGTACAAATAGATAATAATGGAAATGTATATAAACGAATTATTTGATGAAGTAATTGGGATGATATTGTATTAAAATTGGTTTCTAAAGAAGAAATTTTGAAACAAAAATTAACTCCTTTAGAGTTTACAGTCACCCAAATATGAGGTACCGAAAAACCTTTTGAAAATAAATACTGGGATAATCACGAGAAATGAATTTATGTTGATATAGTAGATGGAATGGCACTGTTTTCTTCGACCGATAAATTTGATAGTGGAACTGGTTGGCCAAGTTTTTCAAAGCCAATAGATGATACTATGATTTGAAAAAATAATGATACCAAATTATGAATGGCTCGAACAGAAGTAGTTGGAAAAACTTCATCTTCTCATTTATGACATGTTTTTCATGATTGACCTTCTGATTTAGGATGAATGAGATACTGTATCAATTCAGCTGCATTAAAATTTATTCCACTCAAAGATATAAAAAAAATGTGATATGAAAAATATTTGTTTTTATTTGAGATAAATAAATAATACATTGAAAAATATAAATCAGAAGCTTTTTTTATTTAGAAAATAAAAAAGATAAATATAAAAATGTTTTCATAAATGAATATAAAATCTTTGAGAAATGATGTATTTTGATGAATAGAAAAATTTTAATATTTTTTCAATAATTATGAATACTTTTAATATTATAGTAATTGGTTCTGATTCATGATGATTAACGGTTGCTATTTAACTAGCAAATGCTGGGAGAAAAGTAGCTCTTATTGAAAAATGACTTATTGGATGAGATTGTACCAATTTTTTATGTGTTCCTTCAAAAGCTCTTTTAGATATTTCAAAAAAATGAAATATTTCTTTTATTGATGCTTTAAGAAAACACTGAAAAACTCTTAAATTATGATAAAAAGTAAAATTTTGGAAAAATTTAATTGATTGTCAAATGATTTTAATTTTTTTTAATTATTTACTATCATCTAAAAATCATCATCAAAATCTAGAGCTATAAATAAGGCTTTTTTCACTTCACTATAATAGGCTTTTTCAAGAGTTCACACTTTTTCAACTATAAATTCTTTATCAATAGTAATTATTTGACTTCAAAGAAATCTAGAATCTTGTTGTAATCAGTTTTCTTTACTAGATTTTATAATAAACTCTGAAGGAAATGGAGTTTTTAGATGCGAAGTGAGAGGAATAATTATCAAGGTTGAAGGATTTACTATTAAAAAGATTATTTTGAATAACTACACAAGGTTATATTCAAGCTTGAGTATGTCATTTTTTTGGATTTAAATTTACAAAAAGCACATCATATTTATGAAACATACTTATATTTTTATAGAATTAATTTGAGTTTCTAAAAACTCATTGTTTAAACTTTTATATTCATCATATCTTTCGCTTAATCAAGATTCAATTTGGTCTTTTAATTTATATTTTTGATACATTTTCAAAGCTTCTTCTATAATAGATTTTTTTGTTTTTTTAGTCGTTTTTGCTTGTTGATCTAAAAAATTATAAACTGAGTAATCTAAGTTAGTAGTTATTGTATAATTCATATTTACAAAATTAATTTATAAAATACCTGTGTATTATATACATATAAAACATAAAAGCAAAAAAACAAGGAACGGTTTAAAGCCGTTCCTTGTTTTTTTAAAATTAAAAATCACTTTCTCCTTGCATCTCCATAGTTACTTCTTCCAAATGTTGTTCACTGATATCAACTTGCTCATCTTCATTATCAAAATAAGCTTTTTCTTCTAATTCTGATTCTAATTCAAGGCCATGAATTTTTCTATATTGTTTTCCAGCTGGAATCAATCTACCAATAATTACATTTTCTTTTAATTCTTTGAGTTTATCAATTTTTCAACTTACAGCTCATTCTACGAGCACTCTGACAGTTTCTTGAAATGATGCAGCTGATAACCAACTTTCTGTATACAAAGATATTTTTGTTATTCAAAGGAGCAATCTTTCAGCTATCGCTGTTTTCTTTCCTCTTGATAACAATAAATCATTTTCAGATTTGAATCTAATAATATCAACAATATCTCATGGGAAAAACTCACTATCTCATTTATCTAAAATTCTTACTCTCGAAAACATTTGTCTTACTATTAATTCAATATGTTTAGAATTTACTGTTTGTCATTGAGAAGCATAAATAGATTTTATTTCATCAACAATATATTCTTGAGTTTTTAAAATTCCAGCTATTTCCATAAGTCTTCCAAGATTCACATGTCACTCTGTTAACTTTTGTCATTTTTTTACTTCTCAACCATTATTTACTAAAATATTAATTCCGTATTCTATTTCATAACTTGATGATCTATTTATTTCATCTTTCGTAATAATCATTCCATTTTCAATTTTTTTCACGACTCACACAGCCGTTGCTACGACTTTTGATTTATCTTTTGTCGATTTTGCTAACACTTGTTTTTCTTTCACTTGAGCTCATTCTTTCACTAATACTTCAAAGTTTTCTCCAAAGAAATATTCATTTTCAAGTAAATCTTTTGCAATAATTTTCACTACATTATGTTTTTCACTCGGTGTAATTTCAACTATTCCATCAAGATCTGATATAATAGCTGGTTTTTTTGGAGTTCTTGCTTCAAATAATTCTTCTACTCTTGCCAATCATTGAGTCATATCTCAACCTTCTTTTGCGACTCATCCACTATGAAAAGTTCTCATCGTTAATTGAGTTCATGGCTCTCCAATAGATTGTGCAGCAATTACTCAAGCTGGTGCTCAAATATCTATAATTTTATTGAGTCATAAATCAAGTCCATAACATTTTTTACATACTCAACCTTCAGTATCACAAGTAAGTACTGATCTGATATTGAGTGTATCGATTTTATTTTCATTAATAATATCTAAAATTTTTGTATCAATCGTAATTCCAGCTTCAAGAATAGTTTTTCATGCAGCATTTTTTACATCGGTAGCAATTGTTTTTCCATAAATTCTATCTTCAAAACTTTCACTAAAAGATATTTTTTTATCATTTCTCAAAACTTCTTTATAATACAATGTATGACAATCGTCTTCTTTTACGATAATATTTTGTGATGCATCAACCAGTCTTCTTGTTAGGTATCATGACTGAGCAGTTTTTAGTGCTGTATCAGATTTCCCTTTTCTTCAACCATGAGTAGCAATAAAATATTCCAAAGCTGAGAATCATTCTTTTAAAGTAGATTTAATTGGGAGTTCAATTGTTTTCCCAGAAGTAGAAGCCACAAGTCATTTCATTCCACATAATTGTGTAAGATTTCACCAATTTCATCTTGCTCAAGAATCAATAAAATTATAAATATGGTTTTCTTTTCAAAATAATCATTTCATTTCGATTTCAATTACTTTTTTTACTTCAGCCCAAATCGTTATTGATTGATAATATTTTTCATTTTCAGTCAAAAATCCAAGCCAATGTTTCTTTTGAACAAATTTTACTTTTTCTTCAGCATCGAGTAATAATTGTTTTTTATTTTCAGGGCTAATCATATCAAAAGCTGATATAGACAATCCAGAAAGTGTTGCATATTTATATCCAAAGTTTTTGATATTATCAACAAATTGAGCTGTTACTTCACTTCATAATTTTTCAAAAGATTCAGCTAAAATTCTTTTAATGACTCATTTTTTCAATATTTCATTTACAAAACCTATTCACTCTGGAATAATTTCGTTAAATAAAATTCTTCCATATGTTGTTTCAATAATTTTTCATTCAATTCTTACTCTAACAATAGCTCTTAAATCAACCGCTTTTGCATCATAAGCTTGTTCTAAATCTATTTTAGAAGCAAAAACTTGTCCGGTTCCAATAGCATTATCAGCTACTTGAGTGAGATAATAACATCCCAAAATCATATCTTGAGAAGGTGCAACAATTGGTTCTCCATTTGATGGATTTAAAAGATTTTTTGAAGTAACCATAAGTTCTCTTGCTTCTTTTTGAGCAGCAGCAGTAATAGGAAGATGAATAGCCATTTGATCTCCATCAAAATCCGCATTAAATGCAGTACAAGTTAAAGGATGAAGTTGAATAGCTTTTCCATCAATCAAAACTGGTTTAAAAGCTTGGATTCATAATCTATGAAGAGTTGGAGCTCTATTAAGTAACACATATTTTCCTTCGATTACTTCGTCAAGTGCATCCCAAACGATTTTTCCACCTTCTTCAATAATTTTTTCAGCATGTTTTACATTATATACTATTCCCTCTTCAATTAATTTTCCAATAACAAATGGTTTAAATAAAGTTAAAGCCATAGTTTTTGGTAATCCACATTCGTCAATTTTTAATTTTGGTCAAACAACAATTACAGATCTTCCAGAATAATCAACTCTTTTTCCAAGTAAATTTTGTCTGAAACGACCTTGTTTCCCTTTTAATACTTCAGTTAATGATTTTAATGCTTTTTTATTAGCTGAAACAAATCCTGATCTGTTGGTTCTTGTTTCTCCAGTAATCAACATATCTACTGATTCTTGAAGCATTCTTTTTTCATTCTTTAGAATGACATCTGGTGCTCAAAGCTCCATAAGTTTCTTGAGTCTGTTATTTCTATTAATAACTCTTCTGTAAAGGTCATTTAAGTCAGATGAAGCAAATCTTCAACCATCCAGTTGAATCATTGGTCTGAGATCTGGTGGAATAATTGGAAGAGCTTCTAAAATAAACCATTCCGGTCTTTGTCCTGATTTAAGTAAATTTGAAGCCAATTTAATTTTTTGTAAAATTTTCTTTTTCTTCATTTGAGTTGATCTTTTCAATTCTTCTTGTTCATTTTGAATAAATTTTTCCAAATCAATTCTTTCCAAGAGTTTTTTTAAATATTCAGCTCCAGTTCCTCCATTAAATACATGAGGAAATTTATCTTTTAACACTCTATAGTCAAGTTCTCAAATAACCTCTCAAACCACGAGCATTTTTAATTTTGCTCTGAGATCTTCAAAATCAGCTGTAAGAGTATCTAATTTTTTCATAAGTAAAGCTTCTCCAACTTTAAATTCTTTTTCTTTTATTTCTCCAGCTTCTTTTTGTAATCTCAAATTATTGAGTTCTTTTTGCATTTTTTTTTGCATTTCTGCTTTTGAAACTTTGTAAGTTTCTTCAAGATTTTTTTGAGTTTCTGTTAATTTATCTTCATATAAATCAGTCACTATATAGGAAGCAAAATATACCACTTGTTCCAATTTTTTAACTGGTAAATCTAAAAGTAATCCTATTCTTGAAGGTACTGATTTTAGCAACCAAATATGAGCTACTGGAGTATAGAGGTCAATATGAGCCATTCTTTCTCTTCTTACTGATGCTTTCGTAACTTCTACTCAACATCTTTCACAAACCATACCTTTGTATCTAATTCTTTTATATTTTCAACATGTACATTCATAATTTTTTCTTGGACCAAATATTTGTTCACAAAAAAGTCATCCTCTTTCTGGTCTTTGAGTTCTATAGTTAATAGTTTCAGAAATAAGAACTTTCCCATACGATAATGCTCTTATTTGTTCAGGACTGGCAATAGCGAGTGATATTCAAGCAAGGTTATCAAGATTTTTCCCTTTCGTAATATCCATTTTTCAGATATTTTTAGAAATTTCGCTAAAATCGGTAATCTTATCATT